>JBAZFL010000311.1:0-2506 GCA_041653455.1 Clostridia bacterium | reverse complement strand
GTTTATTCGATGAATAACCAGTATGCGGGTAACTCAGTTGGATTGAAGAAGCATTCTATGAGACTTGCTATAAACAAATCCAGGAAAGAAGGCTGGTTATGTGAGCACATGTTTATAATGGCAGCTTTAGATAAGAAAAAAGCAAGAAAGACATATTTTGCAGGCGCATATCCTTCAGCATGTGGGAAAACTTCTACTGCAATGATACCTGGTGAACAGATAGTAGGAGATGATATAGCTTATTTCAGAAATATTAACAATGAATTCAGAGCTGTAAATGTCGAATACGGAATGTTCGGCATTATAAAAGATGTAAATGAGAAAGATGATCCGGTTATTTTTGAAAATCTTATGAAGAATCAGGAAGTTATATTCTCCAATGTTTTAAAAGGACCGGACAATCATCCTTACTGGCTTGGAATGGGAGTAGATACTCCGGAAAATGGAAGGAATCACTTTGGAAAGTGGAGCAAAGGCATATCAGATTCAAAAAATAATCCCGTCGAAATAGCACATGCTAATGCAAGATATACGATGAGGCTTGATTACCTTGATAATATTGACAAGGAAGGTTTCGAATCCAAGACTGGAGTGAAAATCGAAGGTGTCTTATACGGAGGAAGAGACTCTGATACAACAGTTCCAGTGGAAGAATCAGTATCATGGAAAGATGGTATACTTCTTAAGGCAGCAACATTGGAATCAGAAACAACATCTGCTACATTGGGAGCAGAGGGAGTAAGGACACCATCTCCAATGGCTAATATGGATTTTGTATCATATCCATTAGGAGAGTACACAGTTAATAATATTAATTTTGGAAACAGTGTAAAAAATACTCCTAAAATATTCAGTAACAACTATTTTATGAAAGGTCCGGATAATAAGTTTATGACTTCGAAGCTGGCAAAAAAAGTTTGGCTTCATTGGGCGGACGGAAGAATACATAATGAATTTGACGCATATGAGACTCCTACTGGAATGATACCGAAATATGAAGATTTAAAAGTTATGTTTAAAGAATACCTTAACGAGGATTTTTCAAAGGAAGACTATATTTATCTGTTTACATTCCGCTGCACCAAATGGATTGAAAAACTTCAGCGTACGAAAGCATATTATGCAAAAATGGACCCGCATACTTCACAAGAAATATTTGAGTACTGGGATAAAGCTATTGCAAAGATAGAAAATGCAAGAATGAAGTATGGCGATTTAATAATACCAGGTAATTATAAAGGGTAAATAGTAAGATATTAAACGACTGCATGTAAGTGTGGTCGTTTTTTTATGCTGAAATTTAAAAAATAGCTGAAGTCATAAATAATACTGGAAACATAAGATATTTATTTGATTTGAAGTAGCAGATTTAATCGATATTATGTATCATTTTTATTGTATATATTACTTTGAAATGATATAGTTAATTACGACAGGAATACTGCATTAAGGTGTTTGTATGAATGATAAAGTGAGCAAAACAGGATTATATATAACGCAAAAGACTAAATACTTTCTTTTTGTCATGTCTATAATATTGCTGATTCTTTTAAGTTTGATATTTTGTACTAAAACAATAAATGAATCTATATCCTCAAGTTCATTACAGGCAGAAAACATAGCACAGGTACTGTCATCAGGCATTCCCGAAAAAGTATTTGCAATGTACATAAATGACGACTCTTCTTTATCGGATCCTTTATATGGTGAAATCAAACTAAGCATGGATAGATATATAGATGAAAATGATATTATCAGCAGCATATCAATTTATGCTTTTAAAAACGGAGAATTGTCCAGTTTTATAAAATCCGGAAATGAAACGCATTCTGAAATATCAGATATTATAAACGATGCATTAAAACAAAGCTTTGAAGATGGCATTGTTGTGAAATATATTCCTATATTCAAGGATATAGGGGATACGGATATTTTTGTAACAGTGCCTGTAAGGAATAATGAAACAGGTCAGGTTATTGGACTGTTTGCTCTTTTAATGAATACGAGAGAGTTACGGGAAAACATTGTCAGTCATCTTATGCTGACAATATTTATTTCACTACTTATAATTACAATATATATCGGTATGGTAATCGCTTTAAATAAGAATAATATGCTTAAGGATGAAAAGAAAAAGCTTGCAGAATCTATTAAGACTCTTAGCGAAAGTGAGATGGTTTTTCGCAATATATTTGAACAGGCCGCTCTGGGCATATCAATAAATACAGTAAATCAGAATTTAGTGACTGATCTTGAATCAATTACAGTTAATGCTGCATATGAAAGGATGACCGGTTATACGAAAAAACAGCTGATGACTAAAAAATGGACAGAAATCACTCATGAGGATAACCTGCAGAAAGAGCAGGAAATGATGAGCGACTTTTTGAGAGGAAACATAAACGGATATCAGATGGAAAAGAAAATCATAAAATCCGATGGGGTTGTACGATGGGTCAATATAAAAATATCAGGTCTTCATCTGGACAATCAGGAAAATCTGAAA
>JBAZFL010000310.1:0-2509 GCA_041653455.1 Clostridia bacterium | reverse complement strand
CATTTCAGTCCGGGTTCCTAATTCAAAATTATCCTGTTTTCTAACTGACAAGTTTACATCTACCCTAAAAGATCCCTCATTCATTCTGCAGTCAGAAATACCCAGATTTAAAAGCACAGTTCTAAGCTTGTTTAGAAACAGGTCTGCTTCCTCTCTTGATTCCATGTCCGGTTCTGTAACTATTTCAATAAGGGGTACTCCGCATCTGTTGCAATCAATAAGCGTTTCCTCTTTTTCATTGTGAATCAGTTTTCCGGCATCTTCTTCAAGATGTATTCTGTTTATCCGAATCCTTTTGTTTCCTGATTCTGTTTCTATGTCTAAAAAACCTTTCTTGCATAAAGGCACATCATACTGGGATATCTGATATGCTTTGGGGAGATCGGGATAGAAATAGTTCTTCCTGTCCATTTTACATTCGAGATTTATTTCACAGTCAAGAGCAATGCCTGCCATCAGAGCATACTCCACCGCTTTCTTATTCAATACCGGAAGCGCTCCTGGCATTGCCATACACACAGGGCATACATGGGTATTAGGTTCTGCTCCGTAAAGTGTCGGACAACTGCAGAATATCTTGCTCTGTGTCTTGAGTTCTACATGAACTTCCAGTCCTATGTTCATTACATATCCTTTATACATGACTTACCTCCCTGTTTCTTTTCTCATATGCATATCCTGCTCTGTAAAGAGTCTTTTCAGACAATTTGGGGCCGATTAGCTGAATGCCTATAGGAAGATTTTCTTCTGATATTGCTCCAGGCAGTGCTATAGCCGGAAGTTTTGCGATATTTACCGGAACTGTGAATATATCCTCCATGTACATCGCTACAGCGTCCTTTTTCGCATCCTTAATATCATACGCAGTAGATGCTGCAACAGGAGCCAATATGAAATCACATTCCTTAAATGCCCTATCAAATTCAGTTTCTACTAGTCTTCTGACTTTCTGAGCTTTATTGTAGTATTGGTCATAGTATCCCTGGCTTAACACAAAAGTACCAAGCATTATCCTTCGCTTAACCTCAGTGTCGAAACCGTTGCTTCGGCTGTACTCGTATAACCGATCTATATCTTCAAATTCATCAGGTCTGTACCCATACCTTATGCCGTCGAATCTTGCAAGATTTGAAGAAGCTTCAGCACTGGAAATTATATAATAAGCATAAATAGCCCAGTCAAGAGAAGGCATATCCAGCTCCACAATTTCAACACCCTGCTTTTCATACCAGTTTATAGCTTCCTTTACAGTTCTATCAACCTGACTGTCAATTTTTTTTGCACTAAACTGTCTGATTACTCCCATCTTCATATTTTTAATGTCCTTACCTATATCATCAGTATAGGACCCTGAAGGTTTCATAACAGAAGTGGAATCCTTTTTGTCATATCCTGATATGGCATCAAGAACCAGAGCATTATCATATACCGTTCTTGTCATAGGCCCTATCTGGTCAAGTGATGAAGCAAAAGCTATAAGTCCATATCTGGATACAGTCCCATATGTCGGTTTCATTCCTACAACATTGCAAAAAGATGCAGGTTGTCTGATCGAACCTCCTGTGTCAGAGCCTAAAGCAAACAGGGTCTGTTCTGAAGCGACAGCTGCAGCAGATCCTCCTGAACTCCCTCCGCAGGATTTTGACAGATCATATGGGTTATATGTCTTATGGAAATATGATGTAGTCGTTGTGGAACCCATTGCGAATTCATCCATGTTAAGTTTGCCAAGAAGAGTCATTCCATTATCATTCAGTTTTTCATAAACAGTCGCGTCATATGGCGCAATAAAATCGCAAAGCATTTTTGATGCGCATGTGGTCAGGATTCCTTTTGTACATATGTTATCCTTCAATGCTCCAGGTATTCCGTACAGAAGAGGGATATTGCTGTTCAAAGAAAGCAGTTCATCTAAGGATTTTGCTCTTTCTTCTGCTTCTTCTTTGGTTACTGTAATATATGCCTTTATTTTTTCATCTTTTTTTTCTATGTTTTGCAGATATGCTGCTGTTATTTCCATACAGGATATTTCTTTGTTTGCTATGTGCTTGTGCAATGACATAATGTCCATCTTTAATATATCTTTCATAATCATGCCTCCTTTCTTATTACTTTAGGTACTTTAATATATCCGTTTTCCAAAGTCTTGGAATTCGACAGCATATTTTCCCTGTCATTTACATTTAGCGCTATATCCTCCCTGAAGGCATTTACTGCTTCGTCTGCAATTATAGATTCATCTGCAGATGAAGTGTCTATATCCATAATATTCCCTGCAAATGCTATAATATCGGCCATATCTTTTTCCAGACCCTTCTTTTCCTTTTCAGACAAAGTAAGCTTTGCAAGGACGGAAAGTTTTTCAATCGGTATTTTCGGAATATTATGTTTCTTTGTGTTCATATCAGTCTGTCCCTCGCATGATATATGCAAAATTTTGAGCTGATGCTCTTCTACTGTATCCGGTGTGTCAGACATTAAGCAGGATCCGTCTTTTATTTTTGGAAAT
>JBAZFL010000309.1:0-2510 GCA_041653455.1 Clostridia bacterium | reverse complement strand
AGATGTTATCTTAAGTCTTGCGGCTTTCTCAACTTTCTTTTTCATGTTACGCACACCTTGCTCAACAATCTTAATACTGTTTGTTTTCAATTGTTGGTTAAGCTCGGTTATACCGCCTGCTAAAGACTTTAAATAAGTTTGAAAAAGAGTAAGCGTCCCATCTTCCTGAAGAATAAGCTTTTCAATAGATATCTTTAATCCCAATGGGACCATAGAATTTAATACCTGCCCATATGTGCAGAAATATTCATCTCTTATCTCTTTTGCGAGAATGAACATATTTTTTGAAAGTACTGCTTCATCATCAAGTATTTCAGCTATGTACTTCATCTTTATATTTTTCAGTTTTTCAGTATATGGTACAAAGTCCAGAAAATAAGCAACTTTCTGGTTATCTGCTTTCCCAAAAGGCACTAGAATACGCATACCCGTCTCAAGATATAAAGACATATCCAGAGGTACAAGATAATTATATATCTTGTCAAATGTTCTTGATGTATTATCCAGTATTACGGCAGCTACCGTCTTACATTCCATCAGTTTTCTAGTATGCTACAGCCCAGACAACCATGTGCTTTGCAGGTTTCCCACAACATACGCAATGCTCAGAAAGAGTTTCCTGCGCAAAAGGTATGCATCTTGAAGAAACTTGAGCTTCTTCTTTAAGTTTTATCTCACATGATTCATCTCCACACCACATAGCTTTTACGAACCCGCCTTTGGTCTGTATTATATCTTTCAGCTCTTCTGTCGTATAAGCAGTGAAGGTGTTGTTCTCCAGATTCTCTTTTGCTTCTTCAAACATATTTTTTTGTATTTTTTCAAGAAGATCCTTTACAGAATTTTCTATATCAGCAAGGTTTAAGGATATCTTTTCTTTTGTATCTCTGCGAACTGCAAGACACTGCCCGTTCTGTATGTCTCTTGGACCTATTTCCAGCCTTAGAGGTATACCTTTCATCTCATATTCAGCGAACTTCCAGCCTGGAGACTGTTCTGAAACATCAATATTTGCTCTTATTCCGGAAAGTCTCAGTGTTTCCAATAAAGCATCTGCTGCATCAATAACACCTTCTTTGTGTTGTGCGACTGGTATTACCATAACTTGGACAGGTGCGACCATTGGTGGAAGCTTTAGTCCTGAATCATCTCCATGTGTCATAATTATTCCACCAATTATTCTTGTGGACATTCCCCATGATGTCTGATAAGGATTCTTTAAAGTATTGTCTTTGTCAGTAAACTTGATATCAAATGCTTTTGCAAATCCATCACCGAAATAATGGCTGGTACCGCTTTGTAATGCTTTCTTGTCATGCATCATGCATTCTATAGTATATGTCTCTTCAGCACCTGCAAACTTTTCCTTTTCGGTTTTTTGTCCTCTTACCACAGGCATTGCAAGATAATTTTCTGCAAAATCTGCATATATCCGGAGCATCTGCTGAGTTTCCTGTCTTGCTTCATCAACTGTTGCATGTATCGTATGTCCTTCCTGCCATAAGAATTCACGGTGTCTTAAGAATGGTCTTGTCGCTTTTTCCCAGCGTACCACTGAGCACCACTGGTTATATTTCTTAGGCAGATCCCTCCATGATTTAATTATGTTTTTGTAGTGGTCGCAAAAAAGTGTTTCTGATGTTGGTCTGACACATATCCTTTCAGTGAGTTCTTCAGAACCTCCCATTGTAACCCAAGCCACTTCGGGAGCAAATCCCTCTACATGATCTTTTTCCTTCTGTAAAAGCGACTCCGGTATGAACATTGGCATATATACATTTTCATGACCTGTTTCCTTAAACATACCATCTAGTATTCTTTGTATATTTTCCCACAATGAATAAGCATAAGGCCTTAGAATCACACATCCTTTAACCTGTGAGTAATCAATGAGTTCTGCTTTCTTTACCACATCAGTGTACCATTTGGCAAAATCCTCTTCCCTTTTGGTAATTTGCTCTACATCCTTTTTTTCCTGTGCCATATACTATATCTCCTGTTTTTTTTGTTTTTCCTTAACCATGTTTATTTCTTTTGTGAAGGTATCCATATCATTAAAATCTTTATATACCGATGCAAACCTTACGTATGCCACGTAATCAATGTCTATAAGGTGTTCAAGTACTTTGTCGCCAATTTCTCTTGATGTTACTTCTCTTAAGTGGCATTTATGAAAATCCAGCTCAAT
The DNA here is from genome assembly GCA_041653455.1 of Clostridia bacterium. Classification (GTDB taxonomy): domain Bacteria; phylum Bacillota; class Clostridia; order DUPQ01; family DUPQ01; genus DUPQ01. The sequence continues at coordinate 322 of JBAZFL010000309.1, read as the reverse complement.
AGCATTTACAACATTCTCCAGCATTGTAATGGGAACCGGACGCTTGGCACATGCTATCATTAACCTGTTAAGCAGTTTTGCTTTATCGAAATTTTGCCTTGACTGGTCCTTTTTCACTACGATTATAGGTTTTCTTTCAATATTTTCATAAGTAGTGAAACGTTCTTTGCATTTCAAGCATTCACGCCTTCTTCTTATGGCATATCCTTCTTCTGAAGGTCTTGAATCAATAACTTTGTCTTCCTCATGTCCGCAATTTGGGCATTTCATTTCATACATCTCCTTTCATATAAATATCTTAAGATCTGTAAATCCTGCTTTG
>JBAZFL010000308.1:0-2525 GCA_041653455.1 Clostridia bacterium | reverse complement strand
TGCATATCTTTTAAAAAATGAAGGATATGATGTCCATGCAGTGACATATATAATTTCTGATAACCAGAAGGCATCCATTATGGATGCCTCTGATATTGCATATATGCTTGATATTCCGTTATATATAGAAGATAAACAGGAAGAATTTAAGCAGTCGATAGAAGCTTATTTCATCGATTCATATATTAAAGGGGATACCCCGAATCCATGTGTATTATGCAACAGTACATTCAAGTTCAAGAACCTAATCGATAAGGCGGACAGTCTGGATATTGATTATGTCGCAACAGGCCATTATGCAAATATTAAATACGATGAACACTTAGGGTGTTATTGTCTGTATAAATCAAAGAATGAAAGAAAAGACCAGTCATACTTTCTTTACAGGCTTAGCCAGCAGCAATTAAGCAGGATACTATTACCGATATCAGACATGAATAAAGAAGAAGTAAGAAGAATCGCTGATAAGATAGGTCTTTCTGTCAAAGACAAAAAGGATAGCCAGGATATATGCTTCATCAAGGGAATTGATTATACGGATTTTATTAAAGAACATAAACCTGGCACATATGAGGATAGTATTTTTACTGACAAGCAGGGTAAAATATTAGGTAAGGGAGCCAATCAAATACATTTCACTCCTGGACAAAGAAGGGGATTAAATAAAGGTTTTAATCAGAGGATGTATGTCATTGGCAAGAATGCAGAGAAAAACGAGATTGTTTTAGGTGATGAAGAGGATCTTTACTCTAAAGAACTTATACTGAAGGATATTAATCTGATTTGTTATAATAACTTATCAGAACCATTGCATGTAATGGTAAAGATAAGAAATTCCATGATTGCTGTAAGCACATCAGTTGTTGCGGTTGATAGTGGGATAAAAGTAATTTTCGATGAACCTGTCAGAGCTGCAGTAAAAGGACAGTCAGCAGTCTTTTACGATAATGACAAGGTAGTAGGAGGAGGAATCATATATGACTGTTTATAAAGGGATACTTGATTTAATTGGAAAGACTCCATTAGTGGAGCTTTGCGTGTTAAAACAAAAATACATGCTGCAGGCCAATCTGTTTGCTAAAGTCGAGAGCTTTAATCCTGGCGGAAGCATAAAGGACAGGACAGCATATTCAATGATACAAGGCCTTCAACAGGATTACAGATATCAGAATGCAGTGAAAAACAATGAAAAGATAACTATAGTTGAAGCTACAAGCGGTAATACAGGAATTGCATTGGCTATGATTTGTGCAAGACTTGGTTACCGACTTATTATATGCATGCCTGCAAATGCCAGCAGAGAGAGGGTATTACTTCTTAAGGCTTACGGAGCGGAGGTAGTACTTACGGACGCTTCACAAGGAATGAAGGGTGCAATAGATAAGTCTTTGGAATATACAGATGCCTTCATGCTGAGCCAGTTTAAAAATCCATATAATCCATTAATACATGAAATGACAACAGGAAAACAGATACTTGATGATCTTGAAGGTAAACTTGATATCTTTGTTGCTGGTGTAGGTACAGGCGGTACCATAACAGGGTGTGCAAGATACTTCAAACAGAAAAAGAATGTTCATATAGTTGCAGTTGAGCCTTTTGAATCACAGGTTCTGGCAGGACAACAACCAGGCAGGCATGGTATTTCCGGAATCGGTGCCGGGTTCATTCCTGACGTTCTGGATATGAAGCTTATTGATGAAATTATTCCGGTTAAAACAGAGGATGCATACGAGTGGACAAGAAACCTTGCCCGTACCGAAGGAATATTGTGCGGAGTAACTTCTGGTGCGGCACTTGCTTGCGCTGTGGAAATAGCTAAGAAACATGAAAATAAAGGGAAGAACATTGCGCTTATTCTTCCCGATACTGGTGAGAGGTATCTTTCGACACCTTTATTTGAATAGATAATAGCTATTTTAAAAGTAAATTCAGTATTGATTTTGCTATAACATATTGTCCGAACATTGTAGGATGTATTTTATCAGACTTGAATGAAAGCTGTTCAGCTGAATATTTCTTCATAAGTATTTCAAATTCCTTCTGAAGATCAACGAAAACAACATCATATTCCTTTACAAGAACTCTAAGAGCATCGATATATTCAGCTGCTTGTGCTTTCATAGGTTTGCTCATATCGTTTTCAAGATAGAAAGGCGAAAGTATTATAATCTTCTTTGCAGTATGAATAAGGCTTTCTATCATGTATCTCATATTTTTAATATAATCAGCTTTTGATACTCTCTTTGATGGGTCAGGGCAGTCATAATGTCTCCATACATCATTTATTCCGATGAGGATTGTCAGTATATCCGGCTTATTATCAAGCACATCTTCCTGCCATCTGTGTATTAGCATTTTAGAGGTATCACCTGATATGCCTTTGTTTATTATTTTGATGTTCATATCCGGATATTCCAGATATAGTTGGGATGCTACAAGATGGGGATAGGAATTGCCTAAAAAAGCGGTATTCTCATCTCTTCTGTTGCAGTCGGTTACTGAATCGCCAATCATGCGTATTG
>JBAZFL010000307.1:0-2539 GCA_041653455.1 Clostridia bacterium | reverse complement strand
AATCGCAGGAAAAGAGATTTCAAAGGGAGAAGGAAGAATTTGTAGAATTTACTGATGCAGAAGAAGCAATTTTCCTAAGATTTTATGACGGGCAGTATATCGATTCATCAAAAAGAGTGCTTGATGTGGCAATTGATTTTTTAAAGATAGGAAATAAAGTATTATCAGAAGATGTGAAGTTATATGTCAAAGGCGGAGAACATATCGGCATATATGGAAAGAATGGAGTCGGTAAAACAACACTGTTAAAGCATATGCTTGAAAAAGTAGCTAATGATAAGAATATTCGTTTAGGTTATATGCCGCAGGACTATACAGATAGAATGGATGTCAACCTTACCTGTATTGAATTTCTCGCGCCAAGCATGATAAAAGATGATATTACCAGAGCAAGGATGTATATGGGAGGTATGAATTTCACTTCATTTGAAATGACTTGTTCTATTTCATCTTTATCAGGCGGGCAGAAGGCAAAACTCTATCTTCTAAAGATGGTACTGGATGGGTGTAATGTGCTTGTTCTTGACGAGCCGACAAGAAACTTAAGCCCTCTTTCAAATCCAGTTATACGTGAAAAACTTAGAAGCTTCAAGGGTGCAATAATCGCAGTGTCTCATGACAGGAAGTTTTTAAAGGAGGTATGTGACAGAATTTACGAATTGACCGACCATGGTTTGTTGCAAAGGGACTCATTTTGAACAAAATATGGAGATTTCACATTCTTATGTTGACAGTATATGAAAATAATGTTATCAATATTATGTATTAATTAAGATGAAATATTAATTAGTAGTAATGGGAGTGAGGGGAATATTTTGATAAGCATTAATAATCTGTCAGTATACATGAAAAAGGATATGAGTACCCTTATAAAGGACTTTTCATTGGTTATTTGTGAAAACGATAAGATTGCAATAACTGGTGATATTGGTACTGGCAAGAGTACTCTTTTAAAAGCTGTATATGACATGAGGAAAATTTCAGACTATGCTCTTTGCGATGGTTCTATAGAGAAAAGAGGTTCTTTTCTTGGATATATGTCCCAGGACATGAATCCTATGCATTATGAGAAAAATGTCAATGCTTTTCTGGACTGCCTTAATATTTACCATAAACTGAATATAGGTAAAACAGTTAAAATGGCAATGGAACTGGGAATGAATACAAAGTATGTTAATCCGTATAAAATAATGAAGACATTTTCCGGAGGAGAGAAAGTTAAGATAAGGCTTGTATTAATGGCTTCTATGCTGCCAGACATACTTCTGATGGATGAACCTAGCAACGATATAGATGCAAAAATGCTTGAATGGCTCAAAGTCTTTATATTGAAATGCCACAGCCCGATTCTGTATATAACCAGTAACGAAAACCTGATAAATAACATAGCTACCAAGATTGTATATTTTGAAAAAAATAAATTAGATACTGATTCAAAAAGCAAAGTATCTGTGCTTACCTGTGATGAATATGCTGCAATGAGGGAAAAGGAATATGAAGAAAGTAACAATAGCAAAAGGGAAATATACAGATTTCGCGATTTTTCAGATAAAAGTCATATGCAGTGTCTGGATAAAGACAATACAGTAATTTCAATAGATATCGACCAGCTTAAATCAGGGTCAAGGCTTCTTTCTGAGCAATTGCAGCTGAATGTGAAAAAAGGTCAGCATATCGGGATTTACGGGAATAACGGATTAGGTAAGACTGTATTTCTTGAAAAAATATATGAGAATAGGGACAGTTCGATTTCTACAGGATATATTGCCCAGGACAATATTGAATTTAGCAATATGGGAAAATCGTGTATAGAGTATCTTACACCGAGCATAAATGAAAATGATAGGAATAAAGCATTAAAATGCTTACTGGATATAGGTTTTGAAATCAATGATACCCAAAACAGCGTAATGTACTTATCAGATGGTCAGAAAACGCTTCTTAAAATCGCCAAAGTGATGTTTGATGCATGTGAGATATTGCTTATGGATGAACCGATTAGAAATCTGAGTGCTTCATCAAGAGAAATGGTTATTGACTTATTTAAGAATTTCAATGGAACAATAATAGCAGTTTCAAATGACGAACGGTTTTTAGATCAAGTATGCGATGAAATATATGAGTTCACTAAAAAAGGTCTTTTAAAAAACATATGATATGGTAGAATATCTTAATTGATGGCTTGGAAAGGTTAGAATTGGATTTCGAAAGAAGCGCGAAAAAATTAACCATGTTATGCTGGTTTTCATATATGATAAATTATCTTGCAAGATATGGGTTTTCCACATCAATGAGCGAAATGGTAGCTGATGGTATATTTGATTTAACTTATGCTGGAGCAGTGGGTACAGCTTTTTTGGCTGCATATGGTACCGGCCAGTTAATAAACGGTTTGATTGGAGATAAAATTCATCCGAAACTAATGATTTTCATAGGCCTTATAGGCTCTGCTCTCATGAATATATCAGTAGGCCTTTCCTCAAATCCCGTTCTTATAATAATCTTATGGTGTTTTAACGGTTATTTCTGCTCAATGCTC
>JBAZFL010000306.1:0-2544 GCA_041653455.1 Clostridia bacterium | reverse complement strand
TAAACAATACGTGATAACCAGTAAACATCCTCATGTGTATATGATGAGTTGAAATAGAAACTTTTTTCTGTTAGCAATATGGAATCTGATACTTCATCATATAAAGTTTTAAGCCCTAGAGCATCAGCCATTACCTTCAAGGAAGCATATATCTTGTTATTGTAAATAAGGCTTATGGCAGGTGATTGGATCATAATTCCATTTTTTAATAAATATGTTGTACCAGAGTATATGACATATGTGTTATATCCATCCGTTATAGTCACACTTTTTGTCTCACCGTTCCATGTATACTGATAATAGCCAAAATAGTCAAAAAATTCTGTAACAGGAAGTACCATATATCCGCCAACTATCAATTTAGAATTAACAAAATTTATATTTTTGTAATTAAATATTACAGGTGAATTCGTTTCATGAAAAGATATACCACTTGGAGAAATATCACTTAAAGCGCTAACATGTATTGGCATTAACGCAGTGAGTAGAATTATGGAGGCTAGTATCGAAGTTATTACTCTTCTAAATTTAAATCGTCCCATTAGTTTGAAATCATACACGAAGAGGGCGCATAATGCAATACCTAAATTGAAAATTGTGAACAAATTGTGAACAAGGTTTGAATATTGAATTAGTTAATATGAATAATTAGGTCTATTTTCGATTATAAGAATGATATTTAAAAATATTTTTAAAAATTAAAAAAAAGTTATTGACATATATTTACTAGCATGGTACATTATGCATGTACAAAGGCAAAACTGTAGAAATGCAGTGACGCAAAGCTATGGAGCTTCGTTCTCAGGGATCAAGCCCGCCAGGTTGCTACATTGGACTTAACAGGTTCGAATGTAGCTTTTTTATTAGTAAAAAAGCTACTCGCGAATCAATGGGGAGTCGACTATAATAGGTTTGATGGGGCAAATACAATGGCAGCAACTGTAAAACAAAGAATTGAATACAATCTCCGTAGCATGGAAATATTCTACTTACCAGTAAGAAATATACAGCTTGGGATAACGCATTCGTATTTAACTCAATTAAGGATCAATGATCCTAAAGTTGGAGTTCTTGTTGATAAAACTTTTATGCCTGTAGCTGAAAGAACAGTTATATCTGAAAAAATCACATCTTGGCTGATTTCAAATCTTTTTGCCGACATTCAAAAATTCAGAGCAAGAGAAGTTGAATCAGAATGGTTTGGCTTATATATTCCGATAAGAGTATTGACAAAGCAAAATTTTATATCGGAAATTCAACAGCAGGCAGAAAGCAACAACATTTCTCTTAAAGACATCTGCTTATGCTTTAATCAAAAAATATTATATGAAGATCATAATAAAATAATGGAAATACTTTCTCAGACAAAAGAAGCAGGGATGAAGTCATTGATAATGGATTTTGGTGATGATTTCTGTCCTGTAACAAGAATTTCCAGTATAAAGACTGATTATGTTCTTCTTAGTGAAAGTGTTGCAGAATCTTTAAATTCCACTAAACAAGAAAAAAGAAACGCAGCATTAGCACTATATCAGCTTTTAAATGCACTTGATGTTGAAGCTATCTCATCCTCTATTTCGGATGATGAAACAGCAGGCAGCCTCCCCGAAAGCAGCGTGTTATGCACAGGCAAACTTGCGGGAAGCTATAGAAAGCCCAGGAGCGTTAGATAATGAGAAAAGATCCTTCAGTTACTAAAATCGCATATAGTGTACATAAGACTTCTCTCTTATTCAGGGCTCTGGTCATCAGCCTAATCGCAATAGTAATATTGCTGTCAGCAGCATATCTTGTTTCTGCATTTTATGACAGATACAGCAGTTTCACAGTATCAACATCATACAGCGGAAGCGGAAGCTCTGGAAAGGGAGGAAGCGATTCACAAAGCAGTTCTCTTTTAAAACTTGCATTGTCTTTAAGCGAGACACCAGACTTTTTAATACCAACAAGCAGATTGGATGCAGATGCAATTGAGAACTGCACGAATATTTCAGGCTACAGCATTCCTGAAAATGTTGATTCTATAAATGGTCAGCACAACGGAGCGAACTATATAGCATATACATTCTATGTTAAAAATGCAGGATCAGAAGCTGTCACATATGAATATGCTATTAATATGCTTAATGTAACTCAGGATGTTGATGAGGCTGTCAGAATAAGGTTATATGTCGATGGAGAACCTACTACATTTGCTAAAACAAAGAAAGATGGAACAGGTCCTGAAAAAGATACAGTTGAGTTTTTAACAGAATCAATTATTGCAAGAAGAAGACATGCCTATTTTAAACCAGGAGATATGACTAAATTTACAGTAGTTATCTGGATTGAAGGAGATGATCCTGAATGTACAGATGATATTATAGGCGGAAAGTTTAAAATTACGATGGATATAACCATTGTAGAAGGATCATAAAAATATTGCTTTGCAAAAAGTACATATAAATATTATAATACAAAAGGAGTTATAAAAATGAAAACAATCAAAGCGAGACACAAACTGATACCGGCGATAATTATGTTGATCGTTGCAGCAATCACAAT
>JBAZFL010000305.1:0-2549 GCA_041653455.1 Clostridia bacterium | reverse complement strand
ATAAGCTTTAGAAATTTATCTTTTCCTGTCGCTTTATAGTATTCCACTGAAGCTTCCATGAGATGACCTGCGCAGTAAAGCTCGTGGTCTGATCTGTGCTTCCATCTTTCTTCCGGCTTTCTTAAAAAATGAGAATTAAAATATCCGTCTTCAGACCTATTCTTTTCAATAAGGTCAATTAGTTGGTCTATAAAAGATTCAAGCTGCTGATTTCTTTCTTTGTGTAGTGTAAAGGATACGCCTTCTATCCATTTTGCAGCATCAGAATCATAAAAGATATGAGGGATTTTCTCGTTTGTAAAATCAAAAGCATCAAACCTGCCAGTTTCGATGAATCTGTCCTGGACTGCTTTTATCGTAACATCCTTATTTATCTTCTGGCGCTTCTGCCAAAACCCGTCAGTTATATCTACATGCTTTGCTCCGATATGTTGCATACTCAATCCCCCTTTTCATATGTAAAATATTTTAACATATATACAGTGGTAATCAGTCCTGCATCATAAATATATTCGCTTTTAAAGTAAACTCATGATCAAAAGCTGCGTCATTTACTGATACTGCCTTGATGTAGTAAGTACCCTCTGAGATATCCAGAATATTAGATAAATCTGATGTTATGGCAAGACATATATGCTGAGCCCTTGAACCATAATTCAATAGATCAATCTCTCTGTATACATAAACATTAATAGTATCTTTTAATAGATATTTTGTATCGACTGTAAAAGACAGACTCATCTTATTCATACTATCATTGGTTATTTTAAACCAGTCAGCATCATTAGAAGCCTTTATTGTAAAATTTATCTCTTCATTTGCTTTTATTGCTGTTGCTTTGTCCCATGTATCATTATTCTCATGCACATCTGATTCCTTAATGGAATATTCTATATATGTTTTGTCCAGAATCGGCAAAGAAGAATTAATCTTTATGTAGTAGATACCCGCTTTTTCAAACTTATATGCTACCAGCTCATCATACTTGCTGGAGGTAAATAACGGAACTGCATATTCTTCATAACTGGTCAACTCTTTTTCACTATATAAAGATACTTTTGCATATTTATTGTAATCTGCTTTCAACATATACTCTATTACACTGTTATCCTTTTCAATATACAGAACCAGTCCTCATCATTAATCCCTGATATAGTAAAAGTTTTCGTTTCACCTGGTTTAAAATCACCTGCTGTTTCTTTGCTGTTATTAGGTTCATTCGAATCAGAATCCAGCAGGGAATGCTGTAATTTGCATTCATCCGAAATAATTGTGTCTGATGTGATTTTTATATAGTATATACCCTTTTCTTCAAGCATATATATATATGGTGCTTGGCTGCTGTTAAAACTGAACAGCGGTTCTGTATCTCCATATGACTCCAGGTCATCCTGCCTATAAACATCAATATTTACAGTTGCTCCAGTCTTCGGTATGTATGTGTTAAGCCTTAACCCTAGGTAATCTTTGCGTGTTTTTATTATGAACCAGTCCTGATCGTTTAATGCAGGAAGCGTGAAACTTGTTTCACTGTTGCCTGATATGTCTTTTGCTCTTTGGTACTCGTTATTCGGTTCGTGTTGATCTGCTGGAATTACTGTATAACTTATCTCCACTGGTGAAGTTATAACGCTACTATCCTCGGTGTACAGTTTTAGATAGTATGTACCTGCTTCATCTACATATACATATGAAGTTCTTGCTCCTTTTGCTGTATATGTTGCTTCAGCTGTCTCACTGTTGGCAATCAGCTGGGAAGCTTCATACAACTTAAATACAAGCTTTGATCCAGAGGAAGATGAATTTCGAATATTAAATCTAATCGTCTGTCCAGGTTTGTCTGTCTTCACCATAAACCAGTCTACATCATTTGATGCTGATATTGTTAAGCTCCTGATGATTCCCGCGTCTAGCATTATTGCTTTATCATAAGAGTCATTACCTTCCAGACTGTCCGGTTCAATTATATCTGCCATCAGAGTAACCTTATTGATAACCGCTCCTCTTACTGATGCAGTCACTTTTAAGAAGTATGTCTGCGCATTATCTGTTTTATAGGTGAAATATTTATTTAAGTCAGATGATGTTAATATTACGGATGCAGTATCTCCATATTTTATAAGATCCTCTTCCCTGTAAACCGAGACATTTACGTCTCCACCTGTACTTATTCCATTCTTTATCATATACTGCAGAGATTGGTCCTTTTGCAAGGTGATTTTAAACCAGTCTATATCATTTACAGCTGAGATATCAATCTGATATGCCTGTTTTATATCAATTGCTGTTGCTTTTTCCCAGATATCATTATCTTCATATATATCATTCTGGGTAATAGTATAGTTAAGCTTAATTTCGCTGCCGACTGCACTGTTACCTATTACAGAAACCTTCAGATAATATGATCCTTCCTTCTTTATTTTATATACCGATGGCTTATTCAGCGCATAAGTGCCAAACAGTCTCTCTGCATTATTACCTAGTGTAATAACATCATCTTTATAGTATAGTGCAGATACAACACCTGTAACAGCAGGGTCATCACAGCT
>JBAZFL010000304.1:0-2552 GCA_041653455.1 Clostridia bacterium | reverse complement strand
ATATTGAGCCGCTTGAATTGGAAAAGATGATGCTCAAATAATATTAATCTATCGGGAGGTACATATGCGAAAACGTATTAAGAAAGAAAAAGTAAAATTAGTAGCAGAATTTAAGAAATTCATAACTAAGGGAAATGTAATCGATCTTGCAGTCGGTGTAATAATCGGATCTGCGTTTTCCAAGATTGTATCTTCCCTTGTAAATGACATTATAATGCCTTTGATAGGCTTAATAATGGGAAAAGTGAATTTTAAAGAACTTAAATGGGTACTTACATATGATGCTGAAGGAAATGCTGCGTCATCAGTAAATTACGGAATGTTTATACAGTATGTCGTTGATTTTCTCATTATGGCTGTATTTGTCTTCCTGTTAGTAAGATTATTTGCAGTACTTAGAAAAAAAGCGGAAGAACTTAAAGAAAAAGCAAAAAAGGAAGAAGAAACTCAGAATATTCAGCCTGCGGTTCCGCCAGCTCCTCCCGTTTTGACAAAAGAAGAACTGCTTCTTACTGAAATCCGAGATATACTCAAGGCACAGAAATGAACAATAATACATCACAGAAACTAAACATCACTGTGACTGAATACAATGCAGATGAAATTTATGAATACTCAGTGCATAGTCTTGAAACACTGGGGAAAAATAAGGAAGGTTCCATAAGATGGATTGATATAGATAACGAATGCGGTAAAGGACTATGCGATCAGCTTTCCAGCTTGTATAATATCCATCCTGTGGTACTTGAAAACATTTCTGAAAAAAAGCAAAGGCCTAAACTGGAAGATTACGAGGATTTCCTGTTTGCGATTGCGACTATGCTTTATAAGAAAAACGAATTTCTTGTTGCAGAGGGAATCACATTCCTGTTGGGTGATGATTATGTTATTTCCATAGGGGATTTGGATGGTGATGTTTTTGATACAGTCAGAAAAGAAATTTATACTCCCAAAAGCCATATACGAAGATCCGGTCCAGACTATCTGCTTTACCGTCTATTAGACTCAATAACTGACAGTTACTTTGAGACTCTTTATGATATTGAGGAAAGGATAGATCTGCTAGAAGAAGAGATAATCAGGAATGCATCAAATGAGCTGTTAGCCAGAATAAGGTCAGTTAAGAGTGATAACCAGCTGGTCTCCAAATCCATAATACCTTTTAAAGAATCCCGCTCCATATTAATAAACAAACCATCAAAATTCATTACGCCATCTGTCACCCCGTATATGAATGAAGTTTATGAGCATATAAAGGAAGCAATAGAACTATCTGAAACATACCGTGAAATGATAATGGATCTGATGGAGCTGTTCTATACTTCGACTAGCTATAAGCTAAATGAAATAATAAAGGTATTAACAATTATATCTACAATATTCATACCTCTTACATTCATTGTCGGAGTTTACGGTATGAACTTCAAATACATACCGGAATTGTATTACAAATGGTCTTACCCTGTATTGTGGGGAATAATGCTTATAATAACTGGCTTAATGATTTATTACTTCAAAAAAAAGAAGTGGTTCTGATACAGATACAGAAAAAGGGCTGTATATTGTCTTTAAACAATTACAACAGCCCTTTAATTAGCATTTCCCGCTGATGGCAGTCAAGTATAGTAAGCAGTTCGATATAAGGAGGTTGCGGGTTATACCTTGCACTTTACGTGTTGGCTTCACGTTTAGTGGTTGTTAATATTATAACCTTATTGATACATAATATCAATAATTATTTATATTTATACTATTCTAGTTCTCTGCTTTCACTGTAAGCCCATTATCATCGTAATCAACGTAGAGCATTGTGTCAGGTTCCAAATCCTGCGACAATATCATTCTTGCAATAAGTGTCTCCACGTGACTTTGTATATATCTCTTTAAAGGACGTGCTCCATAAATGCTGTCAAATCCCTGATCTACGATATATTCTTTTGCAGACTCAGATATCTTTATGTTAAGTTTTTTCTCCTTCAGCCTGTTTTCCAGATTTTTAATCATAAGGCCGACAATAGACATAATCTCGGTTCTTGATAAAGGTTTATAAAATACTATTTCATCCAGTCTGTTTAAAAACTCCGGGCGGAACTGCTGCTTTAAAAGAGAATCTACCATACTCCTTGCTTGCAAAGATATTTCATTATCTTTTGTTATTCCCTCAAGTATGTACTGGGTTCCAAGATTTGAGGTCAGTATTATAATTGTATTTTTAAAATCAACGGTACGCCCTTGTGAATCCGTTATCCTGCCATCATCTAAAACCTGCAACAGGATATTAAACACTTCAGGATGCGCTTTCTCTATTTCATCAAATAATACAACCGCATACGGTTTTCTTCTCACAGCTTCTGTAAGCTGTCCGCCTTCCTCGTATCCTACATAACCGGGAGCCGAGCCTATAAGACGGCTGGCATTAAATTTTTCCATATATTCGCTCATATCTATGCGAATCATAAGATTTTCATCTCCGAACATAGCTTCGGCAAGCGCCTTTGTTAATTCGGTTTTACCAACCCCTGTAGGTCCTAAGAAAATAAATGAGCCTATCG
>JBAZFL010000303.1:0-2564 GCA_041653455.1 Clostridia bacterium | reverse complement strand
ATTCTTATTACAATAGTGTTATATAAGGAATGTTATGAAACGTGAAGATAAGTACTCAAATAAAATAGACAAGTTCATCATATTTTCAATATTAGCTGTTTTGCTGATTGGGTTATTAACCACTATCTTCTTCGATAAGGATATTAATGCATATGAGAACAGGTATGCAAATAAGATAAATAAGCTGAAATTAGAATCCTACATTGATAAAAGTTTTCAAAACAGCTTTGAATCCGCTTTATCTGATCAGATTCAATTATCACTCACAGCAAAAAAAATATATAACCTTATGGATTTAAAAACTGCAACTGCTGTATTGAACACATTAAGAAAGAATTATGACGGTTATGTATATTACAAAGGAAATATTATCTACAAGGATATGCTTCTGTTCGCTCCATATCCTTACCAGTCTACTGTGTACTGGCTGAATTTCAAGATAGAGAATTACAATAAGCTTTTTGAAAATTATCCTGATTTGGATTTTTATGTTTATTACATTGAAAAAGATACTGATATAGATTTTACAAAAAATGAAGAAGCGGGATTCTATGAATACATTAAGAATGGTCTTTCTATTGATAAAAACAGGATATCAGGATTTGAAGTAAATAGTTTTGACTCATTCAGCAAATACTTTTATGTAACTGACCACCACTGGAATTATTTAGGGTCGTATAAAGGGTACACGCAAGTGCTTGAGCTTATAAACCCAGACATATCACCTCTTGAACCACTTGAGACAGTAACCTCTTCAAATACATTTCAAGGGAGTAAATCAATAGGCTTTTATAATACTCTATCTGATAAGATGAATGTATACAGATTCAATTATCCGGACATGAGGATATATATCAATGGTCTGGAATCTGAAGACTACGGCAGTCAGGATGCTTTTTTTGATAACTTGTTAAAAACTCCTGGGTATGGAGCAGTTTACGGTGAAGATGTCGGGGAGGTTGTTTTCGATACAGATAAAAGTAACAGTAATATCCTGATTATAGGCGAATCATATGATAACGCAATAATAAAACTGATTGCCTCACATTTCAACAGAACCCACTGCGTAGATCTTAGGTATTATGAGCACTACATGAATATGCCTTTCAATTTTGATGAATATATTGATGTAAATGATATAGAAAAAGTCTTATTCATAGGGAATATCGATTTCTTTTCGTTAAAGGAATTTAACATTGATACAGAGGGGGATGAATAAATGCTTTTTTCCAGCCTCACATTCCTTTACTTCTTCATACCGCTTGTAATGATCGCATACTTTGCAGTAAACAACAGAGTATGGAGAAACATAGTGCTTTTAATCTTTTCTTTGGTTTTTTACTCATGGGGAGAGCCGAAATATCTTATTCTTCTTGTAATATCCATACTTATATCGTATTTATGCGGTCTGGGAATTGAATATTTCAGGAACAGAACCAGAATATCAAAGTCTGTTATGATTTTAAGTGTAGTAATACTTCTGGGTTTTCTTCTTTCCTTTAAGTATCTTAATTTCTTTGCAGATAATATTGAAAAAATTGCAGGCACATCTTTTGAACTTAAGACTATACTTCTTCCCATTGGTATAAGCTTTTACACATTCCAGATTCTTTCATATATCATTGATCTATACAGAAACCAGATCAAAGTGCAAAAGAATGTCCTGTATTTCGCTTTGTATGTATGCTTCTTCCCGCAGCTCATTGCAGGCCCGATAGTGAGGTACAAGTCAATAGAGAACGAGATAATTAACCGTAAGGAAAACTGGGAGGATATCGCTTATGGAACTAAACGGTTCATAACCGGTCTTGCAAAAAAAGTACTGATTGCAAATAGCATCGGAGCAGTTTCTTTGCAGATTTACTCACTGCCTGAAGCGGCAGGATCGTTATCTTACTGGCTTGCAGCATTATGTTACGGGTTGCAGATATATTTTGATTTTTCCGGTTATTCGGACATGGCTATAGGGTTAGGTAGAATATTCGGATTTCACTTTCTTGAAAACTTCAATTATCCGTATATGGCAGTTTCCATTACTGATTTCTGGAGAAGATGGCACATTAGCCTGTCATCATGGTTTAAAGATTATGTATATATACCTCTTGGGGGAAGTCATGTTAAAACCTTGCGCTGGATATTCAACATACTGGCAGTATGGATGCTGACAGGATTCTGGCATGGTGCTGAATGGAATTTCGTAATATGGGGGCTGTATTATGCGATATGGCTTATACTGGAAAAACTGGTAATTAAAAAGGTTATTACGAAAATTCCAGATGTATTCAGATGGCTCTACACTATGCTTATAGTCACTATCGGATGGGTAATATTCAATATTACAGACTTTGCACAGCTGCTTGATGTTTTGAAAAATATGTTTACATATAAGAATACTGACTGGATGGCATTGATAGCATTTGACACTTCAGTTATGAAAGGACTTGTTTTCCTTCCATTAGGCATCCTGTTTTCCTTCCCTATATTTAAGATTGTAAATGTAAAGAAAGAATCAAAAACAATACATACACTAATAAGCATATGCTATGCCATACTGCTCGCATTAT
>JBAZFL010000302.1:0-2569 GCA_041653455.1 Clostridia bacterium | reverse complement strand
ATGCAAACAGTATAAAACCTTTTATAAATGTCTCACCACAGGAAACTGCTGTTGCTCCTAATCTTTCTGTAATGGAAAACTTGGAACTGATTGGGGGAATATATAGTTATGATAAGAAATCATCTTTCGTAAAAGCTAATAATATAATTGCTTCATTTGGATTAGAGGAAGTGCAGAAACAGAAAGCAAATACCTTATCCGGCGGATATCAGAGAAGGCTAAGTATAGCTATGGCTTTAATCACTGACCCTAAACTTCTTTTTCTTGATGAGCCTACTTTAGGTCTGGATGTGCTTGCAAGAAGAGAGTTATGGAAGATAATAAAGAAACTGAAAGAAAGTATGACAATCATACTCACCACCCATTACTTGGAAGAAGCAGTTGCTTTGTCAGATCGCATAGGAATAATGGTAAAGGGAGAGCTTAAAACAGTCGGCACATCTGAAGAAATAATTAGAGAAGCAAAAGCAGATAATTTTGAAGATGCTTTTATTGCTATTTCTGAAGGAAAGGGCGGTGCACTATGAAAATGACTGCTTTTGCATTAAGGAACAGCAAGGAAATTTTAAGGGACAAACTTAATATCGCATTCGGAATAGGCTTTCCCATTGTTTTGTTACTTCTGCTGTCCGCAATCCAGGCAAATATTCCTGTAGAACTTTTCGTGATAGATCATCTGACCCCAGGAATTTCAGTATTCGGCCTTTCTTTCATATCCTTGTTTTCTGGAATGCTTATAGCTAAAGACAGAACAAGCTCATTCATGTTAAGGCTATATATATCTCCAATGAAATCATCAGACTACATAATCGGATATACCCTTCCAATGCTTCCCATAGCAATTATACAGATTATTGTCTGTTTTATAGTAGCTATCACATTGGGACTCACTATTAGCATAAACATACTCATAACGATAATCACCCTTATACCTGCTGCAGTACTTTTTATTGCAATAGGGCTGTTGTGCGGAAGCATTTTCAATGACAAGCAGGTAGGAGGTATTTGCGGAGCTCTGCTGACCAATTTGTCTGCCTGGCTTTCAGGGACATGGTTTGATCTCTCCTTAGTCGGCGGAACATTTAAAAAGATAGCAGAACTGCTTCCCTTTTCTCATGCTGTTGATGCAGGAAGAGCAGCGATGTATGGACATTATGATATGATAATGCCGCATCTTGTATGGGTAATAGGGTATACTGTGGTAATTTTGGGAATTGCAGTATATGCTTTTAGTTTAAAAGCAAAGAGCGATAATAAATAGGAGACTGTGAAAGAATCGAGGATACAATGGATAAAAAGGACTTAATAGCTCCATGTGGCATGAACTGTAGTTTGTGCGTTGCATATCAGTTCGGGAAATTCGATTTCAACAGAAAGGGCTTCCATAAAAGATACTGTCCAGGCTGTATACCCCGAAACAAAAACTGCCTTTTCATGGCACACAATTGCGATCTTCTTGGAAAAGGAAAGGTACGTTTTTGTAGTGAATGCCAAAACTTCCCTTGCAAATACTTAAAAGCTTTGGATAAACGATATAGCACAAAATACAATATGAGCATGATAGATAATCTTGAATACATCTGCCATTATGGAATTGATGAATTTCTAATTAAAGAACAAGAAAAATGGAAATGTAAAGAGTGCGGAAATCTCAAATGCTGCCATAATGGGTTGTGCCTTTTGTGTGAAATTGATATACTTGCAAGCAATAAAAAGTTTAAAAGGAGCGAATAATTAAAATGAAAAAAGAAAACTGGTACAAATTCATGTATGTTATAAGCGGCCTTCTTGTTGCAGGATTCATTATAAGGCTTATAGCCGACTATATACAGTATGACCCTATAGCTACTTCTTTCCCTTTTTACGCTTCTGTATTAATGAGAAGCATTGAATTCCTGCTTCCTTCATTAATAGTATTCATAACTGCCACTATTCTTAAAAAGCACTTCACTAAAAACTGATTAACTAAATGTTAATAACTGCTTTTCTCTCATCTTCCTTATCTTCAAAATTCAAGCTGTTTATATTCCCATCTTCATATTCAACCGTCACGGACTTAGCAGAATAAAGCGGAAGTTTAAAAGTCACATTCCATTCTTTCGGCCATGCGCCGAATAAAACATTCTTTTCTTTTGATGAAGCTAAAAGAGTATGTATAAATCCGATGCTTAATCCATTTGCATGGTCCTGATCAGGAGTCTCATCATAATTAGGACCATATATACCTGGAAATAAATACCTCTCATCTGTCATATGCGCCTGTCTTAAAAGTATATTCGTAGCTTCGTCAGTTAACCCTAACAATGCTGCTTGAATGCAGTCCTGAGACCATCCCTTCCCTGCTTTTTCCTTTCTTTCATAAAATGCGTTAATTGCATAATTGAAAAGAGGATGTTCCTTGTCAAGATAAGTATGAATATAAAACGGGAACACTGAGTATAGCTCTGGATTCTCTGAGTTTCTTCTCTTCTGATCAATCAGTGTATGGCATGGAAGCAGCTTATAATCATCCATTGGGTAATCCACAAGAGTATCCCTTATCTTTTTTGATATATCACTAAGTTCATCA
>JBAZFL010000301.1:0-2601 GCA_041653455.1 Clostridia bacterium | reverse complement strand
ATCTAAATTCTCTAAAATTGGTATTGAGCTTACAGACTCTATATATGTTGTTATGAATATGGTTATTATGACAAGAGTGGGTAGTGACGTGCTTGAAGTGCTTGGGGATTCTAATGATTTCGTCAGATGTCTTCATGGCAAAGCGCAGATAGATGAAGAGAACAGATATATCTGCCATTTCCCTGAGGACAATACAATATGGTCCGTTAACTCTGGTTACGGTGGAAACGTTCTTCTAGGCAAAAAGTGTTTTGCTTTAAGAATAGCTTCATATCAGGGAAAACAGGAAAACTGGATGGCAGAGCATATGCTGATCCTTGGAGTTGAATATCCTGACGGAGATGTTAAGTATATTGCTGCAGCATTTCCATCAGCATGCGGAAAGACAAATCTTGCTATGCTTATCCCACCAGAGATTTATGCGAAAAAGGGATATAAAGTCTGGACAGTCGGTGACGATATAGCTTGGATAAGAAAAGGACCGGACGGAAGACTTTGGGCTATTAACCCTGAGAACGGTTTCTTCGGTGTTGCTCCTGGGACAAACGAGAAATCCAATCCAAATGCACTACACACAACAGAAAGCGGAACTATTTTTACTAATGTTGTACATAATCTTGAAAACAACACTGTATGGTGGGAAGGTTTGGATAAAAATCCTCCAATGAAAGCTGTTAACTGGAAAGGTGAAACATGGTCAGCTGAATCAGGTGAAAAAGGAGCTCATCCAAATAGCAGATTTACAGCTCCTGCATCAAAATGCCCATGTATAAGTAAAGAATTTGATTCACCAAATGGTGTTCCTCTTTCTGCAATAGTCTTCGGCGGAAGAAGAGCAAAGACTGCTCCTCTGGTATATCAATCCTTTGACTGGGCTAATGGAGTATTTGTTGGTTCAATAATGGCATCTGAAACAACTGCAGCTGCAAGCGGAGCTGTTGGTGTAGTAAGAAGAGACCCAATGGCCATGCTTCCATTCTGTGGATATAACATGGGTGACTACTTCCAGCATTGGCTTGATATCGGCAAGGATGTTGGAAATAAAGTACCGAAGATATTCCATGTAAACTGGTTTAGATTAGATAATGAAGGTCATTTCGAATGGCCTGGTTTCGGTGAGAATTTACGTGTTCTTCTTTGGATTCTAGACCGTTGCGAAAACAAGGTTGATGCAGTCGAGACTCCTATTGGTTATCTGCCTAAGCAAGAGGATATCAACATCGAAGGTATTGATGTATCTAAAGAGACTCTTAAAGACCTTTTGACTGTTGATAATAAGCTTTGGCTTGAGGATGCAAATGCTGTTGAGGAATTCTATAGCAAGTTTGGTGACACATTACCAAACGAGCTTAAAGAGGAATTAGCTAAACTAAAGAAAAAATTGTCTTAATGATCAGATAGCAATTATAAAAGACTGTGTATTCATTGCACAGTCTTTTTTTGTTACTTCAAATTTTCGTTAAGTGTTTCTCTTATATATTATTGATACCCTGTTAAAGCATCCTCATTGTAAAATCACACAGAAAAAAAGTTACAAGCACAGCTTCCTATCCAAGCACCTATAATAGTTCCTTTCATTATTCTTCCATTTCCTTTGAATAATCAATTGCATCTATTACAAATACAGTAGCCCCTCCTACAACATATTCAACAGGATCCATATGGATATACTCTCCATGCGAACCAATAGAATATGGCGGAATGGGATCCATTACTGTTCTTTTCCTGCAATTTTCCTTGATTACCCTTAACGCTCCTTCAACTCTTTCTTCCTCTATGCCTATTAGCAGTGTAGTATTATGTGCTTTTAAAAAACCTCCAGTAGAAGCAAGTTTTGTAGCTTTATACCCTTTATCTATCAATTTAGATAACAGGTTCTTCACGTCTGCTTCTTGTATTATTGCTAATATCAGTTTCATATCATCACCCCCTTATATTCATCCATTAATGTATAAATTAACTTTATCAACAGCTGCTGAAGATCCAACAAAAATCACTATGTCATTTTCATACAATTCCGCATCAGGACCAGGTGATATTATAATGCTTTGTCCTCTCTTTATAGCTATTATCGTTGCTTGAGTATTCTGCCAGAACTTTATCGAACCGATATTTTTTCCTATAATTTTTGAATTTGATAAAACTTTAACTTCATAATCAGGAAATCTTGATTTAACATATGATATTGTATTCTGTGACTTAATGAGTATTGATAACAGCTCATACATCCTCTTGTTAATTTCGTTATTCTTTTCAATTAGCTCTTTAAGTTCATTTTGCATATCTTTTTGATCTTTTGTGTCATCAAAATTTGACAGATATCTTTTTGCGCTATCTGCAGATAGTATATATACTCCACTGTTTTTCTTTATTGATACAACTTTCATATCTGATAATAGAGCAAGCGCTCGTCTAATTGTTTCTGGAGATACATTATATTCTGAAGATAAAAGAGATCTACCTGATATCATCTGCTTTTCAGACCACTCGTTATTAATTATTCTAATTGCAACATCTCTTGCAATTGTGTGATATTGTGCATTCCTTTTCCTGTTTGTCATAAACACTACCTCGTATATTAATTTAACCTGTAAACTAATT
>JBAZFL010000300.1:0-2609 GCA_041653455.1 Clostridia bacterium | reverse complement strand
TTCTCACTATAGGGGTCTTTCCTATCGTCTGTGTAATGTTTTCATATCTGCTCATAATTTTCTCCTTTTATTTCTTTTTTTTATTTTATTTAATCAATCAGCTTACCATCATAAATTTCACTTTTCTTTGTTATAACGTTTATTATCCATCCCTTATACTGGCAAAGAAAATATTACCTTTTTCATTATCCTTCTTTGCCCATTCATGCATTCTTCTGACAGATACCGGTCTTGTTATAAAGTATCCGCTTTCACTTTTTTCTGCAACTGAATTTATAAAGCTGTCAGACTTGCTGCATCGCACATAATACCTGTATTCTATGTCATTTGTAATATTTGCTTTTGTCATGGAATCGTTGTACAGAAGTTTCCTTCCATAAATGATGTCTATGCAGTCCTGTACGACATTTGAAGCTGTCGGATATCGTCCTGCGCCTTGGCCATAGAAGCTTTCCTTCCCT
Source organism: Clostridia bacterium (assembly GCA_041653455.1). Classification (GTDB taxonomy): domain Bacteria; phylum Bacillota; class Clostridia; order DUPQ01; family DUPQ01; genus DUPQ01. Next base: position 2,148 of record JBAZFL010000300.1, on the reverse strand, counting down.
GTTACTTCAGTATAGTAGGAAACAAGATTGAAGTTATCCTGTACTCCTGCTTCTATTGAGCCTCTGGGAATAAAAACCGGTTCTATCCATATGGAAGTATCAGACCCGTTTTTAATTGCATTTGCATATATTTTCAGCTGGTACCCCAAAGCTTCAGCATTTACTATATCTTCTTCCCTCACAGAGCGTATTCCGAATACAGGCACTTCTTCATGCTTAATATCTATACCGAATGCAATATTCGCAGACAGTATGGCTTTATTGCATATATCTGCTCCGTCAATATCTGAGCTTGGATCAGATTCTGCATATCCAAGCTTTTGGGCTTGGTTTAATGCATATTCAAAGCTCCATTTTTTAGAGTGCATCGATGAAAGTATATAGTTTGTAGTGCCATTTACTATACCGGATATCTGTGTAACAGAATCAACCCTGGAAGCCCTATCTAAGTTAATTATCCAGGGTATTGCTCCGCCTACCGCGGCTGTATAACACAGCATTGTATCCTTATCCTGAGCTAAAGATGATAAATTCGAATAATGAGAAGCCATCATCTTTTTATTTGCTGTAACAACATTCTTACCCTTATTCAATGCTCTTTCTACATAAGTCCGTGCAGGCTCCATTCCTCCAATAAGCTCTATTACTGTATCTATTTCGTCATCGTTGATTATGTCATCTATATCATGTGTCAGTTTATTTCCAAGGCTGGATATCTCATTACGGTCAAAAACATACTTTATCTCCATATCTTCTCTTTTTGATATAAGGTCAAATACACCTTTTCCAACTACTCCGTACCCTAAGAGGCCTATAACCATCTTTCGAGCCCTTATTATCCCATCATATGATTTATAGTCTGTACTAATAACAGGCATTTCAGGATTCAATGTGTTGTCATACAGATCTCCGAATATCTTCTCACTTTGCACGTTATTTGAAGAGGCTGATAATATAACATACTTTTTATTATTTTCTGTTTTAATAACTTTCTGTTGAGCATTATGATTTTTTGATATTTTATTTTCAATACTTGCATCAATATTGCGTTTTTCCGCATATTCAGATAATCTTTTCAAATCATATGGCGTAGTCTGATAAACAAAGTAATTTAACCAATTAGAGTAAAGTAGATAAGCATGAGCTCTCCATGTTACAGCAGGCTTTTTTGTTACATCATCATAAGGATAATAGTTACTTGGTATGCTTATCATAATTCCCTTTGACTTATCCCTTAAATACTCCTTTTCCAGTGTGTCCTTGTCATACTCAGGATGTCCCGTTATAAATAATCTTCTTCCATTTTTAGAGGATATTGCATATATCCCGGCTTCATCTGATGAAGCGAGTATAACCAGATTATCCTCTTTTTCAATATCCTTGCGTAAAATCTGCGTCATCCTGGAATGCGGTACCATAAATCCGTCATCAAATCCTTTGAAAAGCAACGATTGCTTATTTTCTATCACATGACTGAAAACTCCGAATACCTTCTTATCCAGCTTATACTTGCCAATCCCGTAATAATGGTACAATGCTGCCTGAGCCGCCCAGCATATAAACAAGCTGGAATGAACATGAGTTTCTGACCAGGCAAGTATGCTGCACAGTTCCTCCCAGTAATCGACTTCACAAAAATCCAACAACTCAACAGGTGCTCCCGTTATAATCATTCCGTCATAAAACTTATCCTTTATATCATCAAAAGTCTTGTAAAAAGCCAGAATGTGCTCAATGGATGTATTTTTAGATATGTGTGTTTTTGGATGGAGAAACTCTATTTCCACCTGTAAAGGAGTATTCCCGAGCAACCGTATAAGCTGTGTTTCAGTATCTATCTTTGATGGCATTATATTCAATATAAGTATCTTCAAAGGACGGATATCCTGAGTCACTGCTCTTGAATCTGTCATAACAAATATATTTTCTTTTGACAGTATCTGTACTGCTGGTATGTTATTCGGTACTTTGATGGGCATATCTATTTCTCCTGTTCTTTGACTTCATCAAAAGCCTGGCTTAAATCAGCTAAAATATCATCAATATGCTCTGTACCTATGGATAAACGTATTGTAGACTGGGTAATGCCTGCCTCTGACAGTTCGTTCTCACTCAATTGAGAGTGGGTTGTTGATGCCGGATGAATGA
>JBAZFL010000299.1:0-2619 GCA_041653455.1 Clostridia bacterium | reverse complement strand
CCTGACACTGTTGTTATAGATGCGTCAACTGCGCACAGGACAAATCCTGACTGGGCATACGGTTTTTTAGAGTCTGGAGATGAAATATACAGCAAAGTTAAAACAAGTAAAAGAATATGCATTCCTGGATGCCATGCGACCGGATTCATCTCTTTAGTGAAGCCTTTAATAGAAACCAATATTGTGCCAAAGGACTATCCTTTTTCCTGCACCTCCCTTACTGGTTATTCAGGAGGAGGAAAATCCATGATAAGCCAGTATGAGGATAAAAACAGGGATGTTTCATTGTCCTGTCCAAGAATATATGCTCTTACTCAGACACATAAGCATCTTAATGAAATGAAGCTCTATACAGGAATATCAGATTATCCTCTTTTCAGTCCTGTAGTATGTGACATATACAGCATGATGTGCGTAACAGTAAATATATGTGTCAAAGGAATAGGAATAAAGGATATCTGTGATATATATACAGATAAATATGGGAACAGGCCATTGTTTGATGTAAAGGATATTCATGCAGACAGCTATAATGGCTTTATACCATCAGATGCTTTCAAGAATAAAGACTCAATAAAGATAACTGTGACTGGAAATGACGAGAGGATATCCCTTACAGCACTTTACGACAACCTCGGAAAAGGAGCATCGGGTGCTGCAATACAGATATTCAATGTTATAACAGGAAAAGATGAAACTAAAGGCTTAAGGATATAGCAAGAAGGAGAATTTATGGAATTCATATCAGATTCAATAACTGCACCTATAGGATTCAATGCGAATGGCATACACTGCGGTATAAGGAAAAATAAGAGCAAAAGGGATCTCGCTCTCATTCTCTCAGACAGCATCTGCACGGCTGCATGCGTTTATACGAAGAATCTCGTAAAAGGAGCCCCTATAATAGTCACCCAGCAGAATGTATCTAACGGTTATGCTCAGGCTATTATCTGTAACAGCGGCAATGCTAATACCTGTAATGATAATGGTATAGAAATTGCAAAAGGAATGTGCGAACTGGTTGCTGAACAGCTGGATATAGACCCATTGGATGTAATAGTCGCGTCGACAGGGGTCATAGGGCAGAAGCTTTCACTTGATCCAATTGCTTCCCATATGAAAGAACTGTGTGACGGATTAAGCAAGGAAAATAACATATATGCTATGGAAGCAATTATGACAACAGACACAAGAGTTAAGGAAGCAGCAGTAAGCTTTGAAATTAACGGAGTGGAATGCAGGATAGGAGGAATTGCAAAGGGATCTGGAATGATCCATCCTAATATGGCGACAATGCTTGCATTTCTCACAACTGATGTGCATATTTCAAAAGAAATGCTTCAAAAGGCATTGTCTGAAGATGTAGAAGATACCTTCAATATGATAAGTATTGATGGCGATACTTCCACAAATGACATGGTATCAATTCTTGCAAACGGGCAGTCGGGAAACCTTGAAATACAGGAAGAAAATATGGCATATACAATATTCAAAGAAGCATTAAATGCTGTAACCTCGGCACTTAGCCGCATGATAGCAAAAGATGGAGAAGGCGCGACCAAACTTATCGAATGCAAAGCGGTGAATGGAAGCACGAAAGAAATATGTAAGTCTGTTGCCAAATCGGTAATCTGTTCAAGCCTGGTAAAAGCCGCAATGTTCGGAGCGGATGCAAACTGGGGCCGAATATTATGCGCGATAGGCTATTGTGGGGCTGATGTGGATATTAACAAAATCAGTGTCACCTTCTGCAGTGATACTAATGCATTGAAAGTCTGCGAAAAAGGATACGGAGTGTATTTTTCCGAGGAACAGGCAAAGAAGATATTAAACCAGGAAGAAATAACGATAATAGTAGACCTGAACTCAGGAGATTTTGAAGCAACAGCATACGGATGCGATTTGACATATGATTATGTAAAGATAAACGGCGATTACCGCACATAAAGGAGAAAAGCAATGACGCTTTCAAATGCACAGAGGGCCCAGGTACTGGTACATGCCCTGCCATATATACAGAAATACAATAATAAGATTGTTGTGGTCAAATACGGCGGTGCCGCAATGACTGAGGAAAATCTTAAAAAAGATGTTATGAGGGACATAGTTCTGATGTCCTCCATTGGAATGAAAGTCGTGCTTGTACATGGAGGAGGTCCGGAAATAACAAGTATGCTGAACAAGGTAGGAAAGAAGACCGAGTTCATTAATGGATTAAGAGTAACAGATGAAGAAACTGCTGAGATAGTCCAGATGGTTTTATGCGGCAAGATAAACAAGAACCTGGTATCCATGCTCCAGTCTTATGGAGGAAAAGCCATAGGCATATGCGGGCATGACGGCGGCCTTATAAAAGCAAAAAAGATTAATGAGGATCTGGGATTTGTCGGAGAAATAACCTCAATAAACAAGTCAGTATTTATGACCTTCTGGAAAAAGGATATATACCTGTAATTTCCACGGTAGGCTGTGATGATGAAATGAATACATATAACATAAATGCTGACACAGCTTCTTCAGCTATCGCATCAGCCTTAAATGCAGAATGTTTAATTTCCATGACAGATACAGCAGGATTACTGCTAGACAAGAACAATCCTGACTCTCTGATATCAAAAA
>JBAZFL010000298.1:0-2626 GCA_041653455.1 Clostridia bacterium | reverse complement strand
ATGCGATAGCACGGGCTAGAGGTTTGTCATTTTCATCCAGCACTAGAAAAAGCTGGAAATCAGAATTGGCAAGTATGGGATTATTCTTTTTATCATATCCTTTTTTTTCATCCATCCATAAAGGAGGTACGAATAATGGATTATCTTTGAAAATTATCTTGGGTGTCCTGATGAACTGTTGATATTCTTTTTTATTCTTAACGTTTATTATCTTCATATCAAAACACTATGCTTAATAACGAGAACACTACAGAAACTGACAGCATCGCTATAATAGTGATTACTACTGTCTTTTTTAAATTATCAGCATTCTTTTTTTTCAATAATAGTATTATATAACCTATAAGCATTAATACTATACATAATATACTCATCCAGTATATGACTCCTATCCCGTCATTACCAATGGTAAACCAGCCATATTTTTTAAAATCCATGAAAAAATAAGGGACTGGCATCTGATTCATAACTTCATAATAAATGAAAAAGAATACAGAATATAAAAGAGGCATTATCAAACCGGAGAAGGCCAGCATTCTGGGTTTTATGGTATATTTAAAATCATCAACAATGAAATCCGCTACCGCTAAAACAGCTGTAACAGTATGAAGCAGTATATTTGACAAAGAGGAAAGATATGATAATTCCATCAGAGGTGACAGAAGTACCGCAAAAACTATATAAGTAAGAAGTATTGATACTGTGAACATAAACCTTAACACATGTAACCATACAGGTTTGCTTTCATTTTTTCTCACAATGTCAATTATTAAGAATAAAAGGCATATACCTGCAATCCACATATTGCTTTGAATAGTAAAAGCCAGGAATATTCTGTTCATAAATCCTGATGTGTCCGCTGTAAGATGAAGTACTATTCCAGTAGTGCAGGAAAATATCACACCGATTTTTAAAATACTTCCGATATCTTTTCTTTTTGATTCAATATTGTTAACCACTTTTATTACCTATTTTTTCTCATTATCCTTGGTAAACCTTGAGATATTTCTCCCTATAAGCTTCCCGCTTGTTTCTATGTTAATTTCCCAATGTATCAGAAAGGTAAGAGCTGCTCTTAATAGAATTACAGCGCCAAGTATTAAAAGTTCGCTTATTTCTCTTACGACTACTGTACGTAAAAGTTCTCCGCCAATTTTAAACTCAAGTGCTAAAGCAATACCTTCAGCCAAATCAAGACGCAGCCTGTCATTTCTGCGAAACAAATCAATTACAGCTTTAATAACAGTCCAGACAAGTATTGCAACCCCTACTCCTTCAATAAAAAGAACTGTGTAATTAACTACTTCAAAGAAAATATTCTCAATAACAGCGTACAATTTACTACCCCCTATTACTTCTGCAAATTTCAATAATCCTATTATATAGCCATAAAATAAAAGTATGCAAACTTTTAATTAAACATACTATTCAAACGCTTGTATAAACACCTTATTTGTTAATATATCCTGTTATAGGTACTGAATAGTAATCATATCCGTTATCAGGTACTCTTTGAATACCCTGATTGCTGTATTCATCTCTGTTTGAATCATATTCATCAAAGAAGCCTATTTCAGCTCTATATACCTCACCTGTCGCAGAGTCGTAAACCCTTTCATAACCCAAAGTTGTATCACTTCTTTTCTGGGAAATTGTATCATTAACTTTATCCCTATTATACCATGCATCATTATATGCTTGAGCTGACTGTGACATAGACTGCCCGACATCTATAGCCAATTGAGTCCCCTGATTTATCAGGTCAACCCCTTGTTGCATGTATGAATCTGTGAAATTGAAGCTTCCTATGGATTTAGTAAGAATATTCTGAAGATAAATAAACTCATCAGCAGGTGCAGATATCCCTGTAATGACATAAACGGTATAATAACCAGCATCAGCATTATACATATATGCAGTCATTGTATTTGATACTCCTGCAGCAAACAAACCTTCACAAGGCACATTCTTGGAGTCGAATATAACTCTTAATATTGAATCATCAATACAGTTAGATGAAATTGGAGAATTTCTTGGTATTTTTTCCAGTACCTGAAGATTATCGAATTCAGGGAAATTGTGGTTTATTCCATATTTTGCAGCATATAGAACATACTCATCAAAAGTATTAAAAAACTGCTCAGTAGTAGCGGGATTTAAGACTGGAGCATCAGCATATACAGCCGCATCAGAATAACCTCCAAATTGCATATATGTCTGCCAAGCGGCTTTCCCCTCGTTGCTTTTCATAAAATATCTCATATTGCCATAAAAGAATATCTTTCTATCAGTATTTTGCGGATCATATGCATGAAAACCGAAATTCTGGTATTCACCTGTTGTTTCAATTACCCAATTTGAAGGAAGATCAATGCTGAAAAATCCACCATTATATTTCACAAGTTCCAACTCAAGCTTTTCTGCAGGTGTTATGTCAATTTTCATCTTGTCGCCTTCAGTATCAGTTCCGCTATTTGATTGAGCAGTTCCAGAAGAAGCTGTCTGATTATCTTGTCTAATACTATTTGTATTTAAAGAATTCGGGTCAGAACTTGGATATACAAGCCTCTTTTGAACAACACAGCCTGAAAATATAAAAGCTAAAATAATTATTGCAAAAAAAATA
>JBAZFL010000297.1:1437-2646 GCA_041653455.1 Clostridia bacterium | reverse complement strand
AACAGCAGGATTTTCAAAAATATATTTGAACACGAAAATATAATAGGAAGATCTTATGTTTTTATTGACGAATACAACACATCTAGAACAGATCCTGATTACATGACACGCATAGCAATATGTATAAGCTCATATAATCAGGATGAAAAAAATGCTTTTTTTTCTAATATATATATATTATTGATTCCAATAATTCTATTTTCGACATTATCAATAGTTATGATAGCAGTGTTCGCAAAATCTGTTTCAAAACCTCTAAACGAATTTCTTACGATGGCAAGATCGGTATCTCAAGGTAATCTTAAAGTAAGAACTAAATATACAGATGATAAAACTGAAATAGGTGAACTTTCAAAAACTTTCAATAATATGATGGAAAAACTTGAAAAGACTGAAAACCAGAGAGCAGAATTTGCTAGTAATGTCGCACATGAATTAAGAACACCCATGACTGCAATAGGAGGATTTATTGAAGGTATACTGGATGGAACAATTCCTGAGGAAAAACATGAAACATATCTTAAGAGGGTATCTGATGAGATTAAAAGACTCACTAATATGGTTAAAGATTTATTAATACTTTCAAAAATGGATGCAGATGATGCACCTCTTATAAAAAACCGTTTTGATATAAATGATATGATAAGAAAATCTATAATCAGATTCGAGGATGAGATAACAAGAAAAAAATTATTTATAAATGTTAATTTTTCTGATGAAGTTACCTTTGTATATGCAAATTCAGATGATATAGAAAGAGTGCTTATAAATCTTATACATAATGCTATAAAATTTACTAATGATGGCGGTAATATCAGTATTTCTGTAGAACCCAAAAAAAACAAAGTATATGTTTCAGTTAGAGATAATGGAATAGGTATCGACCATGAGGATTTACAGAATATCTGGACAAGATTCTATAAAAGCGATAAATCAAGAGGCAGAGACAGGACTGGTACAGGTTTGGGATTATCTATTGTATTCAGTGTAATAAAAAGGCATGAAGAAATAATTGATGTAAAAAGTCAGAAGGGAATTGGTTCTGAATTTATTTTTACACTAGAAAATGCTGAAGAAATAGAAAATTCATAAAAAGTTAACAATTAAAACAAATTAATGTGTTAGTATTGCTATGAGGGCAAAATGGTTAAATCAAAAAAGATAAGTGAATCGGATAAAAACAAAGAAGCATCATCAGAAGAGATGACA
>JBAZFL010000297.1:0-1427 GCA_041653455.1 Clostridia bacterium | reverse complement strand
AAAAAAGTTTCGTATCAAGAATACTTGTTCCAGTATTCATATGCTTACTTTGTTTGGCGTTATCTGTTTGCGCTTGTGCTTTGACAGTATTCTATGTAAAAAGACTTAATCAATTGGATACAGAGCTGCCTTTCATAAACATTCTGACGCAAACTTCAAGTCCGACATCATCGAATACTCCAATGCCCTCTAATACACAAGGAACAAATAATAACTCATATTCTGGTAATGATGATAATAATGAATCTGTTACTACTATATATAAAAATAAAGTAAAAATAGAGGTAATCCCATTTGAGGTAAACTCTACAATTAGTGATGCAGTATTGAATATTATGCCATCAATTGCTTATCTTAGATGCAGATTCACTGATGAACAAGGAACTTTCATGACAGAGGCTACTGCTTTAATTATATCTGATGATGGTTTCATGATTACTGCAGATACTGTCATAGATCATCTGTGTTATGAAAGAAGTAACGAACTTAAAGAAAATAGCTATATAGAAGTATGTGTTAATTATGATTACAGTAATCTGTATTTTGCCAAAGTTATTGGAAGAGACAAGGTTAATAATGTTGCTTTATTGAAAATAGAACCTGATAATCCCTTACAGTTTATTGAATATGGTGATTCCGATGAATTAATTTTGGGAGAAACAGTTATAGCTGCAGCCAGCGGAAATAACTCAAATAAAGGACAGGTTACTGCAGGTATCATAAACGGCCTGATGTATACATATAATGATAAGATATTATCATCCTCCGAATTACCTAAAGATGATTTATATATGATAAACACTTCAGCTTTCATGTCGAACAGTAATAATGGGGGAGCATTAGTGAATATATATGGCCAGGTAGTTGCTTTGACAGTTTACTCGCAAAACGATCTGCAAGAGGGCTTTTATAAAGCAATTCCTATAAATAAAATTAAAGAAGCAGCTGAAAATCTGGAAATTAAATCATATAATGAGGAAATTCTTCCTAATCTTGGTATAGGTATATACTCTGATACTGCAAATATTAAAATAACTTCGGATGATCAGCAACAGCTTGTGGATGTACAAGGCATAAAAGTTGCTTATATAGGATATGGTACTCCGGCTTTTTACTCAGGATTGAAAGTAAATGACATTATTGTAAGCATATATGATAAACCTGTAAATTCAGCAGAGATATTTTTTGAACTGAAGAATACTTATCTGACTGGAGAAAATCTTGTATTCGTAGTTTACAGGCACAATGAGCTGACAAATGATTACACTGCTCTAAACATTATAATTACACAGGATAAAGTGAGATAGATGACTGATATAAACAGAATAATAGAGCTTTTAGAAAAAGAATATCCTATTGTAAGGTGTACACTGGATTTTATGAATCCTCTTCAGCTTCTTATATCCACGCAATTAGCTGCACAGTGT
>JBAZFL010000296.1:2360-2655 GCA_041653455.1 Clostridia bacterium | reverse complement strand
TGCTGGCGGAAGCATTACTTCTGCGACAACATCAAGCGGCACATGGGGATTAAGCGGGACAAGCCAGATGAGTTATTCCACATATAACTTCCCATATTATTACAGTGATAACACTATAAGAATGACAACAAATACAGGGACATATTCATCAAGGTTATATGATTACACATACAGTGGTACTGTAGGGACACTGGTACCAACTACTTCTGCTGGCAGTAATAAAGTGCTTGTTTTCAGAACAGGAACAACATATTACGCATTGGCTATTAATAAGAACAACTTTAGATATGTAACC
>JBAZFL010000296.1:0-2350 GCA_041653455.1 Clostridia bacterium | reverse complement strand
AATACAATCAGGAACAGGCATTACGATAATAAGCAGCAGAGGCAGGTATCTGACTTCAACAGGTACCACTTTTGGCAGAAGCCCATCAGCAGGTACGACATTCTATCTTGACACAAGAGGGTATTTCTATTACTCACAGGGAACTGTATATACCCCTATGGTTACCCCTGCATATAATACATCATCAACAACTGGAACAACTATATATATGTATGAACACAACTCAGGAGTGTATACTCCTGTTACAGGCAGTCTTGCTGCTGGAAAAACCTATGTTATGCTTGTTTATGATGAATCAGTATATTATCTGATTGGGCAGGATGGCTCGATACTTACCCGTACATTTATCGGTTCAACCTTGCCAAGCGGTTGGGAGAGCAGTATAAATCCTGACTTGCATCATATTTCGGCTGTAGCAGGTTCAGTAGGCAATTATCTGGTTTTCACAACAGTAACAGGTTTCAGTCACCTTACTATAAGCAATAACATGTTCTTGTTAACTGGCTCGCAGACAACACAGTGGGAATACAGTTACAGCGGGACATTAGGTGCTGATTCCAGATTGTATAGTGTTGTTACAGCTAATCTGTCTGCAGCATATCTTACAGTTGGAGCAACTAATCGTATTGAAACAACGACATCAGTTACAGATGTCATATTATATCTGGCAACAGACCAAGGTGACGGAAGCTATACTCTGACAAGCAAGATTACATCAGGGGTGCCTACATCAGGTACATATGTAATAGTAATATTCAAAGATGGGATATATTATGCTGTCAGATACTCAACAAGTGGAATAATAGGGTACAACCTGGGTTCTTCTGTGCTTGAAGAAAGTATTATATCAGATTTAGTCTGGACTGCTGATGCATCAGGATTCAAGAAAGAAATAAGTGGGCAGACATACTATTTAAGAAGGAATGCTGAGGGGCTTTATGCCGGGACAACATCAGGTTCTACTTGGGCATATACATATACAAATGTTACTGCACGTTTTACGGCTACTACAAGCTCATCAACATCATTGTATATTTTTCGGGTAGATAAAAGCTCTGAGCTTGACGATGTTACTGATACAATTTCCATGCTTTCTGGAAAAGCTAAACTTACTCAGTCTGTAAGTCTTTTAGAATCCAGTAATTATGTGATAGTTGCAGAAGTCGATGAAGACAATGATTCGATTGTTGACAGGTATTATTCCTTATCCATGAACGACATTTACAACACCAAGCCTATAGATGTAACTGCTTTGATGAATTTATCATTAGGATATAGTTCCAGTTATATTAATTTCTTTGATTCAAGCGTATGGAATAATAAAGGAACTGATTTAGAGGTAATACTCAAGAACAGAGGGTTTACAGATGCATATTATTTAACAGGCGCGCAAGGTAATCTTACTGATATGACACCTCAGGTTGAGCTTGTTGATGAGGAGGCGGTTATAGACCTCACAGATTACAAGTGGCGCATATATACTTATACTATCGGAAGTGAAAGCATATATCTTCTTGGATATGTCGATACTTCAACGGGAGTAGATACAATATTCTACATATATTTCGATTCTGTAAATCTGCAGTTCAGACTGACTTCAGATTATACTACTGCAGCAAGTACACAAGGCCGAGTACAGCTCTATCAGCTTGCTGCAATGACACCAACACAGCCGACATTCCATTCTTATGTAATTGATGTTGCACAAGACAATCAGACAATACTTTCATATCCTGTAAAGCTTGTAGAATCACAAGATGATTTATACATGTACTCTCAGTCAGAAGTAGAAGGCCAATTAATGAGGACTGGCGAATACCTCATATCTGCAGTTATAGGCGACCATTATTACACATTGACTCTTTCTGAATTGCTAAGTTTGTCTTATGTCGATGTCAATCCGTATTTTAGTGGAAACTTCAGCATTGATGTAAACGGCAACTACTGTATTTCCGTAAACAGCGAGTATATATGGAAGCAGATATCAGATCCTTCTTCGGTGCTTAATTTCGAAAATACTGCATATGCTGGGTATTATCTGTCTTCACAGAATGCTAATTTTATTTATGACATTGAGAATCGCCAGTTGTCTAACGGAACCAGTTATCTGGCATTTAGTCTTGATACGGGTTTTTATATCTCACCAACTGCCTCATCTGTTCCTATCAATATTTATCTTCTCGGACAGACAGGCTTGGAAACAGGCGTACCAGGAGGGGATTTATCATATAACTATTTTACCCAGCCTCTTACCACCATTGGAGGAGCAGTTGACTTTACAAAATTCAGTTTCACAAAGACTCTAATGCCTGATTTGAAGAGGTATGGTATAGCATATGACGGAACTATT
>JBAZFL010000295.1:0-2663 GCA_041653455.1 Clostridia bacterium | reverse complement strand
TTCCACTATTGCGGCATTATGACATCGCGTACTCAGTCTATAGATGGTTCATAAGGTATTATATCAAGAACCGGCGTACCGTCCTCTGAATCAATATATCCAATTTCGATTTTTCCAGTTTTTTCATCAAATGAGATAAGTGAACAGGCAGTAACAGCTATTGGATTTGGTCTTATAGGTGATCTTGTAGCTAGTACGCCAATTTTCTCGGGACCATGTTTATATGGTTTATCTATAATAAAATAGTTTCTTGACTCTTCACTGTCATATAGATTAAACCACCATATAACTTCAATGTGACTATACTCTGAAAGACCTGTTGCTGCATCAAGATATTTGCTTTCAATCTCAATGTAATAGCGGTTATTTTCGATTTTAACTTTCCCGATAGGATTAAATGTGACTGACATATGAACTCCTCCAATAATTTTTATATATTGATTATAGGTTGTATTCATCTTGATATCTTGACTATTATTGCTGTGAAACTGTCATATTCTATGATAAAATCCAATTAGTTTGATTAATTATGCCCAAGGAGAAATTTTATGAAAACAGAATTAGTTCATTTAAATTCCCTGCTGTTGGGAGGAGTAAACTTTTACGGTGATCCTTTCAGCAAAAAAGGAGGCTGGGATACAGAGAATGAGATTGGAAAAACATGGATTCGGTTTACAGATTACATTACTAAGAATCCTGAACGTTCTTACTCTTGTAAAAAGTATCTTTTTTACGAGATTCTCATTTACGGAAAGGAAACACCTGACAAGGGTTATTTAGAAGTATTCGTAGGTGAACAAATAAATACAGCAGAAGTTCCATTAGTATTAAGTACAAAATTTTTTCCTGAATCTGATTATATAAAAGTAACTCTTTCCGGTCAGGAAATCACATCAGATTGGTGGCAGACAGTCAGTGCCATGTCAGAATATAGTAATATTGAAAAAGATACTTCATTCATTATTCAGACCTATGATGAAAGATTTAAAGGGATGGATTGTTTAGATGACTCTGTAATGGATGCATATATTCCTATAAAAGCATGAATTTTGATATCCTAAAATCAATCTTAAAAGCCATTGCCTTTATTGAGTCTAATCTTCAGTATCCTATTGGAGTAATCGATGTAGCAAATGCCGTTTCTTTCTCTCAATTTTATTTCTCAAGAGAATTTTCAAAACACACTCACATATCTATTTATGACTATATCCAGAGAAGAAGGCTTTCTGAATCTTATAAAGAACTTTTTAATAGTAAAACAAAGATTGTTGACATTGCTTTCAAGTATGGTTTTCAGTCACATGAAGTATATACAAGGTCATTTAAAAAAGTATTCAAAGAAAACCCTAGTGAAGTAACTGTATATAAACCTTTAGCTGTTTTTGAAAAAATCGATGAATATTATCTCAACTATACAAGCAAGCTTCACATTGAATCTACTTATATAGACATACAGAACTTTTACTTTAAAATCAACAAAATATCATCTGTTTCTGACTTAAATGATGAAAACTGCTATCTCATACTGTTTTCGCAAGAGAATCTGTTTGAAATAAGGAGCGTAATGAATGGGAATTTGTTTCATGATAAAGATGAGTTTCTTTCATTTAAAATAGATAATCAATTTTTAAGGTTCCGGTTTTATAATCCAGACGCAACACTTGCTTTTAAATACTTTACTAACTACTTATATGATACAGATGAGATGGGTAGCAATTATATTATTATTAATAATGAAACAGATTATGTAGATATTTTAACACCAAAGAAACCATAGGAGAATCGTTCTATTATCCCATGAAATCCCTATTGTAAATAAAGTAACCTTTGCTGTTCTTTTTCGTGTAAACCTTTTAGCCACTCTATAAATTGGTGACAAATTAATCTCATGCTCTGGATAAAACATTACTCTATAATACTAAGATGTTATGTATCCAAAGAAATGATTTTAAATATAAACCCATTAACAAAAAAGAGGCTGGTATTTAACCACCCCTTTACTTTTGTTTAATTATTTTGTTTTTTATCTTGCATTGTTTTCTATAAATTTCTTTAATACAGATGCTATTTGGCCACGGGTTATGTCACCTTGTAAATTAAAGCTTCCATCGTTACTGGTTAATAATCCTTCTGCAACAGCCCAGCTGACAGATACTTGAGCCCAGGCAGAAGGTTTTTCTGTATAAGAAGATAAGTCTCCTGCTTTAGTAACATCATATTTCTTGTATGTAGAATAACGATACAGAATGGCTGTCATCTGTTCACGGGTAAGAGTGTCATTCGGATGGAATTTTCCATCATAACCGTTAACAATATTTTTATCTGCTGCCCAATATACTGCATTTGTATACCACATACCTTCAGCAACATCAGAAAACAGTAACGTTTTTACTGTTAAAGGTTCTTTTTCAATCCTGTAAAGTATTGTTACTATCATTCCACGAGTGAGAATTGCGTCAGGACTGAACTCTGTTAAACTGACTCCCTGCATAAGATTATTATTGGTAACAAACTTAATAGCATCATAATATGTATTGCTTTCATTTAAATCAGAATATGGATTTACCCAAGCAGTATTTACTCCTACAACATATTGCGAGAAATGAGGTACCGTAAAAGTGGCAAGTCTTGTTTTATCATTGTATATACATGAAATTTCTGTC
>JBAZFL010000294.1:0-2663 GCA_041653455.1 Clostridia bacterium | reverse complement strand
CAGATAGCTGAGGCCGAGGGATATGCAGCACATTGCTTCTGTCATGAGTTAGATCACATGGATGGGATTCTGTTTAGAGATATAGTTATAGAGGAAATTGATCCTTCAGATATAGAGGAAAACGAAAACAAAAGTGAAGAGGATAAGTAACATAATTTTTATGGGTACGCCTGATTTTGCATTGCCATGTTTTGAAGAGCTTATTATATCAGGTTATAACATAAGTGCCCTGATAACACAGCCCGACAGGCCTAAAGGCAGGCATAATATCATAGAGTTTTCAAATATAAAGAAAAAAGCAATTGAGCACAATATACCTGTTTTGCAGCCAGAGAAGATACGAAAGAAAGAATGGGTCGAAATGATAAGCAAGATAAACTGTGATCTTGCAGTAACATGCGCATTCGGGCAGATTCTGCCAAAGAGCATACTGGATATTCCTCAATATGGCACTATCAATGTTCATGCATCACTGCTTCCAAAATATAGGGGAGCATCTCCAATGCAAAGAGCAATAATAGAAGGAGAGGCTGTTACAGGGGTAACTACAATGCTGACTGATATCGGTATGGATACAGGAGATATATTGTTGAAAAAGGAAACAGAGATATTTAAAGAGGATGATATATGTTCGTTGCATGACAGGCTTTCAATCATGGGATCCAGTCTTCTTATTGACACAATAAAACTTTATGCAGAGGATAAAATAAAGCCTGTCAAGCAGGATGATGCTTTAGCCACATATGCCCCCATGATAACAAAAGAAGAAGGCAGATTGAATTATGACATGGATGCATATAAACTTTTCAATATCATTAGAGCTTTTAACCCATGGCCTGGAACCTACACAACTTATTGCGGCAAGGTCATGAAAGTAATAAAAGCCGACTACACTGATACAGTTTATGAAAAAGAAGCCGCAAATGGCACCATAATATCGATAGATAAGGAAAAAATGTCTGTAAAATGCCAAAAAGGTGTTTTACACATAACAGAATTACAGTTTGAAGACAAAAAGAAAATGCCTTTATGTCAGTGCGGGCATAATATGACCTGCGGTATTGTATTAGGTGGGTGCTGATGGAAGCAAGATATACTGCATTTAGTATAATTTATGATGTATTATACAAAGATAAATACTCAAACATGATTTTAGACAGCTATATGAATAATGCAAAGCTAACAAGTGATGACAGGCGATTATGCATGAATATTACTATGGGCACATTGAGAAACAGCATATATCTTGATTATCTTCTGAAACCGTATATAAAGGATATATCTAACACAAAGCCAATGCTTCTTACTATTCTCAAGATGGGGATATATCAGTATCTGTTTATGGATAAGATACCCCAGTATGCTATAGTTGATGAGTCATGCAACATAGCAAAAAAAGCAGTAAGCAACAATTCTGCAGGTTTTGTTAATGCTGTATTAAGAAACTTTATAAGGAAATATAAAGAAGTAAACAAAATCATACCTCCGCATATCAGATACTCATGCAGCATCCAGACATATCAGGCTATGAGGACTTCGCTTAATGAAGAACAGTGTGTTGAGATGTTGAAAAGCTTTAATGAACCTCAGGATACTTATATTTCCATCAATACTCATTTCCATGACAGAGATTCAGTAATTAAGAGGATGTCGGAACAGGGATTTGAATTAAGCCTAATAGATGATACAAGCGCTAAAGCAGTTTCGAACATGACGCCTTCATCATCAGCAGAATATGCAAAAGGGGCAATAATAGTGCAGGATGAGAAAGCGGCATCAATAGCAAGAATGCTGCAGGTAGAAAAAGGAATGTCTGTGCTTGATGCCTGCTCTTCACCTGGAGGAAAGACAATATATATGGCGAATGCTATGGCTGATACAGGTAGGATTATAGCTTGTGACGTAATTGCGAGCAGAATATCGAAAACTAAAGAGAATATTAGAAGATGCGGTTTTACTAATATAGAGTGTTTTGTGAAAGATATGACTGTTCCAGATGCTCAGATGGAAGGCAAGTTCGACAGGGTGCTGGTTGATGCACCGTGTTCTGGTCTTGGAGTTGCAGGAAAACGTCCTGAAATTAAATTGAAATTTGAATCTGCTGAATCTTTGATTAATACGCAAAAAGCATTAATTCAGTCATGTGGCAGATATGTAAAAAAAGGCGGTATACTTGTGTATGGCACATGTACAATAAACCGTCAGGAGAACCAGGATATTGTTGAAGGATTTTTAAGCAGGAATAATGACTTTGTTTTACATGAGGATTTTACAGATAGAGGCTTTTACGGAGCAAGACTGGATAGAATATAAAGCATTTTACCAGCCGGTTGATTTTTTTAGGAGTAGAATATATAATCTGCGTCATGAATAACCAGAAAATACACATACTTTCATATACTCATATCGAACTGAAAGACCTTTTTGAGAAACATGGCTTAAAAAGGTACAGGGCGTTACAGGTATTGGACTGGATATATAACAAGAAAGTATACGACTATTCATTAATGACCAACATTAGCAAAGAAGATATTGTGCTTCTAAAAGAGAATTTCGCATTAGAGCTTCCTGAAATTGAAAAAAAGCTTATTTCATCAGATGGAACTATAAAATATCTTTTTCGCTATCACGACAACGCTACCGTGGAAAGTGTTCTTATGGAT
>JBAZFL010000293.1:0-2679 GCA_041653455.1 Clostridia bacterium | reverse complement strand
GGAGGAATCAACAGCTTGGCCAAATGTTACTTCTATGGTATGTGATGGCGGATTGGGATTTAACTTCAAATGGAATATGGGATGGATGAATGATACTTTATCTTATATGTCTAAAGATCCTATATACAGAAAGTATGATCATCATAAGCTTACATTTTCGATGGTATATGCATTTTCAGAAAATTATATACTTCCGCTATCACATGATGAGGTTGTTCATGGAAAAAGGTCGCTTATAGATAAAATGCCAGGATCATATGAAGATAAATTTTCAAATCTTAAAATTTATTATGCATATTATATGTCTCATCCGGGCAAAAAACTTATGTTTATGGGAGGAGAGTTTGCTCAGTTTGTAGAGTGGAGGTATCAATCCGGACTAGACTGGATGCTTCTTGATTATGAGTCTCATCAAAAATACATGACATACGTAAAGGATTTAAATATGTTTTATCGAAAGCATAAAGCTTTCTTTGAGGAGGAAAGAGACTGGACTGGTTTTAGATGGATAAATGCTGATGCAGATTCTGAAAGTGTTCTTTCATACATACGAAGAGATAAATCCGGACGAAATGATATATTAGTTCTTATTAATTTCACACCCATAGACCGTAACGGATATCGTATAGGAGTTCCTTATGCAGGTAAGTATAAGATTGTAATTAACTCATCTGACAAAAATTACTCTATTTATGGAATCTCTGTTAAAAAGGAAATTGATTCAGAAAACATACCTTGGGATAGTATGAAATTCAGTATCTGCGTTGACTTAAAAGGATTAACTGCTTTATATATTAAAAAAAATTAGGAGGGTATATGCAAAATAAAGAATGTATAGCCTTAATACTGGCAGGTGGACAAGGAAGCCGTTTAGGAGTACTGACAAAGAAGGTAGCAAAACCTGCTGTGAATTTCGGAGGAAAATACAGGATTATCGATTTTCCTCTTAGTAACTGCACTAATTCAAATATCGATACAGTTGGAGTGCTTACACAATATCAGCCGCTCGAACTTAATTCATATATTGGAAGCGGTCAGCCTTGGGATTTAGACAGAAGTTTCGGTGGGGTTTATTTGTTGCCTCCATATATGAAAGCTGAAACCGGAATATGGTATAAGGGAACTGCTAATGCTATATATCAGAATATGAACTTTATACAAATGTTTAATCCTAAGAATGTGCTTATACTTTCTGGGGACCATATATATAAAATGAATTATGCGAAAATGCTGGATTTTCACAATCAGAATAATGCTGACGCGACAATTTCCTGTATTAAGGTACCGTGGAATCAGGCTGACCGTTTCGGAATAATGGAAACGGATAAAGATATGAGGATAATGAATTTTTATGAAAAACCCAAGGATCCGGTGAGCAACATGGCTTCTATGGGTGTTTATATATTCAAGTGGGAAGTTTTAAAGAATTATCTGATTAAGGATGAAGCTGATCACAATTCATCAAATGACTTTGGCAAGAATATAATTCCAATGATGCTTAATGAAGAACAGAGGATGTTTGCTTACAAATTTAAAGGATATTGGAAGGATGTAGGTACAATATACAGTCTGTGGGAAGCTAATATGGAACTGTTGCATAAGAAACCTGCTATGAACTTATTCGATAAAGGGTGGAGAATATACTCCAAAAATGCAATTCAACCTCCGCATTACACTGCTCAAGGAGCAGTAATAAAAGACAGTATGATAACTGAAGGCAGCGTTATATACGGCAAGGTTAAGAACAGTATAATATCTAGCGGTGTAAAAATTGGCAAAAATTCCGTGGTTGAAGACTCTGTACTCTTCCCATCTGTTGTCATTGAAGAGAATTGCGTAGTAAAAAAAGCAATAATCGGTGAGAGATCAGTAATAATGGATAACAGTAAAGTAGGTGTGGATGATTCTGTTGAAGGTCAGATTCCTTCAAAAATATGTTCAGAAGGAATAGTGCTTATAGGATCAGATCTTATAGTTGAATCAGGATCAAATATAGCAAAAAACATAATGGTGGAATAGGTGATTATATGAAAGATGCGCTTGGAATAATTTTCGGAGAAGGTTCGGATGCAGGTTTGGGCTCATTAACAGCACAAAGATCATTAGCTGCTGTTCCAATAGCCTCAAGATATAGGATAATCGATTTCATTTTGTCCTCAATGGTGAATTCAGGAATAACTAATGTAGGGATTATAACGCAGAAAAATTATAAATCCCTTATGGATCATCTTGGCACAGGCAAGGAATGGGATTTAAATAGAAAAATAGGGGGCATGTTGCTAATTCCTCCTTATTCATCAAGAGATACGATGAGCAATGAGAATGGGGATCTTTCTGATCTTGCAGGAGCACTGGACTTTTTAGAGAAATCACCGCAGAAATACGTGGTACTCTCAAAAAGCCACTTGATTTGCAATCTTAACTTCGATGATGCTTTTGATAAACATATAAATTCAAATGCAATTGTCACTATTCTGTATCAGAATCTTGAACCTAAAGGTGAGATAAGCGGTTTGAAAAACAGATTCTTCATAAAGACTGATGAAGAAGATAGGATAACACAGATTAAAGCTTATTCATCTACAAATGAAAGTAATAAGATATCTCTAGATATTTATATTATAAACAAAGAATTTTTAATTTATCTGATCAGAGATGGATTGCAGCATCTGAAAAAGG
>JBAZFL010000292.1:0-2681 GCA_041653455.1 Clostridia bacterium | reverse complement strand
GCATTAAATCCGGTCTCTTCCCGCCATTAATATTCATGGGTATTGGAGCAATGACAGATTTTGGTCCGCTGATAGCTAATCCGAAAAGCTTTATATTAGGTGCAGCAGCTCAGCTTGGAATCTTCTTTGCATATTTCTTAGCTACAAAATTAGGATTCACTCCAGCGGAATCCGGAGCAATCGGAATAATCGGAGGAGCAGATGGTCCAACCGCAATTTATACAGCATCAATACTGGCACCTCAACTATTAGGAGCAATAGCAGTTGCGGCATACTCATATATGGCATTAGTGCCTGTTATACAGCCGCCTTTCATGAAACTTCTAACAACCAAGAAGGAAAGAGCAATCGTTATGGAACAACTTCGTCCTGTAAGCAAGACAGAGAAGATTATTTTCCCTATATTGGTAACGATAGTTGTGGCATTTTTAATTCCAAGTGCAGCTGTTCTTGTCGCCTCGCTTATGGTTGGAAATCTTCTCAAGGAGAGCGGAGTAACTGATAGGCTCTCAAAGACACTACAAAATGAATTTATCAATATAATTACAATATGTCTCGGTCTTTCTGTTGGTGCAACTGCTACAGCAGAAAATTTCTTAAAAGCAGAAACATTGAAAATTATGGGACTTGGAGTTCTTGCATTCATATTCGGTACTATTGGAGGATTACTATTTGCAAAGCTTATGAACCTTTTCAGCAAGAAGAAAATTAATCCATTAATAGGTTCAGCAGGAGTATCTGCAGTACCGATGGCAGCAAGGATATCTCAGAAAGTAGCCCAGCAGGAAAATCCCAACATATTCTTATTAATGCATGCAATGGGACCTAATGTTGCTGGAGTAATAGGTTCTGCAATAGCTGCAGGAGTACTTATCTCATTACTGGGATAATATAAATATACATAATAATAGTAAATTACAGGGCAATTCAAAACCCTGTTTTTTTTATAAAAAAATATTGAATAATTAATTAACATGTGTTAATATAACGGAAATGATTTTTTGTAAATGATGAATATGCAAAAAAGCATATATTTTAGATAGGAGTATTGAAAAAATGAATTTTACAAATCCTTATATTGCAAAAGCTTATGAACAAGTAATAACTAGGAATCCAAATGAACCAGAGTTTCACCAGGCAGTCAGAGAAGTCTTCGAGACAATCACTCCAGTAATCGATAGAAATGATATATATGAGAAGCATGGAATATTGGAGAGAATTGCAGAACCTGAAAGAATGATTACATTCAGGGTAACATGGGTATCTGATGATAACAAGATTAATGTTAACAAAGGATTTAGAGTCCAGTTCAATTCTGCAATAGGACCCTATAAAGGAGGCTTAAGACTGCATCCTTCGGTAAATGCATCAGTCCTTAAATTTTTAGGATTTGAACAGATATTCAAAAACAGCCTTACTGGACTTCCGATGGGTGGAGGAAAAGGCGGATCTGATTTTAATCCAAAAGGTAAATCTGATATGGAAATAATGAGATTCTGCCAAGCATTCATGTCTGAACTGTACAGGCATATCGGACCCAATCTGGATGTACCTGCAGGTGATATAGGTACTGGTGCCCGTGAGATAGGTTATTTGTTTGGATATTATAAAAGACTGGCAAATGAATTTACAGGAGTTCTGACAGGTAAAGGGCTTTCATATGGCGGATCATTGGTCCGTAAAGAAGCTACCGGTTATGGATTATGTTATTTTACTGAGGAAATGCTGCAAGCACTGAAAAATGATTCTTTTAATAATAAAAGAGTTGCTGTTTCCGGATCAGGGAATGTTGCTATATATGCTATCGAAAAGATATATCAGTTAAAGGGATTACCTGTTACTGCAAGTGACAGTGACGGATTCATATATGATCCGAATGGGATTAATCTAGATGTTCTTAAGAAACTTAAAGAAGTCGATAGAAAAAGAATATCTGAATATGCCGAAATAGTTAAGGGATCTGAATACTATCCGTCAATGCGTCCATGGTCCATACCCTGCGATATAGCGCTACCTTGTGCAACTCAGAATGAGCTTGATCTAGAAGATGCAAAATTGCTAATAAGCAATAATGTGATTGCTGTTGCTGAAGGGGCAAATATGCCATGCACGCCAGAGGCAATCGAGTATCTGCAAAAGAATAAGGTATTATTCGGACCAGCAAAAGCTGCTAATGCAGGTGGAGTCGCTACATCAGGTCTTGAAATGAGCCAGAATTCTGTCAGATACAGCTGGTCATTCGAACAGGTAGATGACAGGCTTAAGTCAATAATGAAAGGTATTTTCAATAATGTGAATGATACTGCAAAAGCATACAATGTTGATGGTGATCTGGTAGCTGGAGCTAATATGGCTGGATTTTTGAAAGTTGCAGACGCAATGATTGCTCAGGGAGTTATATATTAAATAATACCTTTGATGTATTATATGAAATGAACCGTAAAAGCCGCCTTTGGGCGTCTTTTTCGTTAATTGTTTCTAATATTTATAAACAATTGTATTTTTTTCAACCTGTTTAGATCAAAAATAAAAATTGTATTGAATTATTTCTGTAATACCTGTCTTTGGCCTGAAGCATTAAAAAATGGTGAGAGTTACAGTAAAACTGTACTTTTTTGCATGTTCAGCAGCCTCTGCTTATCCTCATAACTTGTAGTCCTGTATCCCTTTTACCTGCCTTT
>JBAZFL010000291.1:0-2694 GCA_041653455.1 Clostridia bacterium | reverse complement strand
CTTGCGAAGTTCGTTGCAGAAAAGGTAAATGGCAGAGTTCCTGTAGTAGCATCAGGTAATTTTAGCAAAGATATATATGCTCAGGCAGAAGAAATTAAGATGATGGCAGATACTGGTGTTGATGCTGTTGTTATACTTACAAATGGTCTTGCAGACAAAGATGATAAACATGATGTATGGCTTAAAAATGCTGAGATCATTCTAAAGAATATACCAGAAGACATACAACTCGGTCTGTATGAATGCCCGATGCCGTACAAGAAACTTCTGACACTGGATGAGTTGAAATGGTGTGCAGATTCTAATAGATTCCAGTTTTTAAAAGACACATGCTGTAGTGAGGATATATTAAAAGACAGATTGAGAGTGCTTAAGAACAGCAATTTAAAATTGTTTAATGCCAATGCAGCGACTTTGTTGTATACACTTGATTTAGGCGGAGCGGGATTTTCCGGAATTCTTGCTAACTTCTTTCCAAAGACCTTTAAAAAGCTTATAGAATCTCAACCAATAGATAAAAACAAAGCTTCTGAAATACAGGACTTTATTGGTTCTGTAGCCGCTATTGAGAGCAGATGCTATCCGTTGTGCGCAAAGCAGTTTCTTCAGTTGGAAGATCTAGATATCTGCACTCACACAAGAAGCGTTGATATGTCTAAATACCTGCCTGCTTTCTATAACGAAGTAGAACAGCTACATTCATTTGGCAAAAGGTATGAGAAGAGCCTATAGAGAGTAATTCTATTTATATATTGAATGTATTTGCCATATGTAAAAATTGATATTGGGTCATAAGGGATATATAATTCAATATGGAGATGATTATGATGAATCGAAACGAAAGCCAGCCAGTTTTTAAACGTCAGCGCTTTTTACTGACTTTTATGCAACAACTGAAGGAAAGCGTGACATCTACTGACTTGCAGAAATTAGTATTTCTTTGCATGAAAATAGATAAACTGGATTATTATGATTTTATTCCATATAAGTTCGGACCATATTCTTTCCAGCTTGCAGATGACATAGAAATTCTTAAAAAGAATGGATATTTATCAAGCAGAAGTACTCATGAAGGTGTTCGTATAAAAGCAGTTAATGAGCTTGAGAGAGATTCTATGATATATATAGCAGAAGAACGCAGTAATGCTCTTATTAAAAGGGCATACTGCGAGTACCCCTATTATGCGATTAATAGTGAAATTGCTAATCGTCTATTTTCTGGTGAAGATTCAAAATTTATTAATGAAGAAAAGCTAAAATATATTGAAAAGAGCGAAGTGCTGTTTACTATTGGATATGAAGGGAAAAGTATAGAATCATTTATTAATACTCTTATTAAGAACAGCATAAAAGTATTAATTGATGTCCGTAGAAATCCTTTAAGCAGGAAATTTGGATTTTCTAAAAATAAGCTTAAGCAGATTACTGAAACAGCGGGAATGAATTATATACACTTACCTGAACTAGGTATTGAATCAGATAAACGTAGCTCTCTTGAATCAATGAATGACTATATTCAACTGTTCAATACTTATAAAACGACACTTAACAGCTACATATCTGATATTGATTATATATATTCAATACTATGCTCAAAAAACCGTATAGCGCTTATGTGCTATGAAAAAAATCCAGATATGTGTCATAGGCATGTTGTGAGAGACTATGTTAAAACAAGATATTCTGTAAAGAGTGAGGACTTATAGTGTCAGAGAGAAAAAGGATATTTATTGTTGTAAAAACTTATCCGACGATTTCAAAGGAGTATTCAGAATTGGTATGTACAGCAGGTATCCTTGAAGATGGCTCCTGGATCAGGCTATATCCTGTACCATTTCGAAAACTCGATTGGGAGCATAAATATCACAAATACACATGGGTAGACATTGAAGCAGAGAGAAACACAAAAGACTTCAGGCCAGAAACATATCGGCCAGTCTTGGAAACTATTTCCATAACAGATCATTCAATAATAAAAGATTGGGAAGAAAGACGCAGAATAATATTTAACAATAAGAAAATATACACAAATATGCAAGAACTTATAGGTAAAGCAAAAGCTGATAGAACATCTCTTGCCGTATTTAAACCAACGAAAGTTAATGATTTCATCTTTAAGAAAGTTGATAGAGATTGGGATAAAGACAAGCTATCAATTCTGGAAGGTTTGTCGAAACAAATGAATTTTTTCCAAACGCCAAATGAAATATCTGATGAGTTTAAAACAGTTCCCAAGGTACCATACGAATTTTCATATGTCTTTGAAGATGATTGCGGCAACAAGTCAACTTTAATGATTGAAGATTGGGAAGTAGGTATGCTTTACTTTAATTGCCTAAAAAAAGCAAATGGCAATGAATTAATTGCTCTATCTAAAGTTAAAAAGAAGTTTTTAACTTATTTCAATACGAGAGATTTACATTTCTTTCTTGGTACTACAATACGGTTTCATAATGTTGCACCTAATCCTTTTATTATCATTGGAGTTTTTTATCCCCCCGTTCAAAACAACCAAAAGCAGATGAGTTTTTTTAATTAAAAAGTAATTTATCTATAACGAAGTAGAACAGCTACATTCATTTGGCAAAAGGTATGAGAAGAGCCTGTAGGGTATATATAAGTACTACTTGAATGACCTTAAAATAGGTCAGGAGTTTATTGTCAGAAATTAAGTAATGCATATGTATTCGAATA
>JBAZFL010000290.1:0-2709 GCA_041653455.1 Clostridia bacterium | reverse complement strand
AGACAAAGAGAAAGACAATATTGAAATAGCGGATTTCGGACTTAATGAATTCTATAAAACAGGACTAAGCTTAGTCACATATGTGAATACAAAGAACTGCTGCGCAAAGGAAATGGTACTTCATCCTTTTCAGACATGTCCAGAGCATAAGCATGCTCCTATAAAAGATATAAACTACAATGGAAAAGAGGAGACTTTCAGGGTAAGATATGGAAAGGTTTATCTGTATGTTGAAGGGCAACCGTCAGAAAAAATATCAGGTAGAATTCCTGATGAGTATTATACAGTATTCCATGAAATAGAATTGAATCCAGGACAGCAGTATACTCTTTATCCTGATACATGGCACTGGTTCCAGGCAGGTAAAGACGGAGCTGTCATATCGGAATTCTCCACATCCAGCTATGATGAATGCGACTACTTTAAAAACCCTGATATAAAGAGAATACCTGTTATTGAATAATTATCCTTTTATTGCTTTTTGCACAAGAAGGAAATTGTTAGTCAGTATTGTATCGATTCCCATATCCAAAAAGTCTGTGGCTTCTTTTGGATCATCTGACCAGAATATATTGCATTTGATATTGTTTTCATGAGCTTTTTTAATCATTTCCTCATTGAAATACGGTTTAAATAACTGCAGCTTGTAGCATTTGAATTTAATTGCCTTATCAACCAGAGTATAATCCATCTGCCCCTCAAGACAGCATCTTTTCAGATGAGGCGCGATTTTCAATGCAGTTTCCATTACAGCTTCATCACCTGCAATGTATATATAATCCGAACAGTCATATTTCTCGATTAGATCCGCAATACTTTTAAAATCCTCTTCATCATAAGGGTATATAGGACTATAACCTTTGCTATCAGTAAACTTTGTCTTAATATGAATATTCATAATAGTCTGATGGTGGAATTTTTTTAGGATATCTTCAAATGTATCATATTTAAGTCCCTCAAGAAGAGGACTCATTCCATAGGAAGCATCCAGTTTTTTAACTTCGTCATATGTATACTCCCATATTTTCTTGGTTCTGTCTTCTGAAAATACTGGATCATGGACAGCTATCATTACTTTATCTTTTGTCGGCCATAAATCAAATTCCACTTCATCAGCTCCTAAAGCTATAGCGCTTGATAAAGAAAGTATAGTATTTTCAGGGCATAAAGCAGAGAATCCTCTGTGAGCGCATATTCTCGGATAAGGTTTTTCTTCATCGGGCTTGGAAATGAAACTTCCTGCTGCAAGGTAAGAATGAGGTGTCCGGCCTTGAGTAATGAACTCGTCAGATAAAATCAAGGGTTGTCCATGCCCATTAGGTTTCATTGCTTTCAATGGTATTTTTATGTCCGCTCTTAAAACGCCATTAAGCTGTTCCATATCTGCAAGTAATACCCCATCGCTGCCGCATACCAGCGAGTGGCCGCCTTTTGTGGAATTTCCCATGGAATATGAAGCTCTTAAAACATAGCTGTTGCATCGTGAAGAGATTATTCTTGCTTGGGAAAGAAGGATATCTTCCTCTTCACTTCTCTGATAAGAACATATAAGGATCATATCTGGCTTCTTAGAACTGATATATTCAATGTATTCTAAAAAGTATGTATCATAACAGGTCATAAAAGCCAGCCTTAATCCGCCTATATCAAAAAAGCATGGTATATCCGTCCTGTATCTATATGAATAATCAAGTTTGAATATCTCTTTTTCAGCATATGTCAGATGCTGCTTGTCATATCTGAATGCAAGATTTCCTGTACCATCATAAAGAAGTGTGCTGTTTGTGAAATCCGATTCTGTTTTGTAAGCCATATTAACTGCAATCATTGCGTTTGTTCTTTTTGCTGTGGATATGACTTTATCAGTAAGAGAACTGGTGAACAATTCATAATCTTTTATCATTTCATCGTATGAAGAAGCTCCTGGTATATTGGAAAACTCCGGTAATAATACAAGGTCTGCGTCATTTGATATAGAATCAAGTGATTCCATGATGAAGTTCATAGTATTTATTTTTTCTTCCTGTTGTTTTGGATAAGCAGGTTGGATTATGTATATTTTCATTTTATTGCATATGATTCAGCAGTTCTAAATCACAAACTCCTCTATTGTTATTTGTTTTCATCCAGCATTAATTCCATTCGCCTGTATTTTGTGGAAAGACCTTGTTTATTATAGAAACTTAATGCGCTTTCGTTAAATTCCCATACATTTAATTCTATCGCATCACATTCTGTATTTAAGGCATATTCATGTGCATGTCTAAATAACTGTGCTCCTATGCCAGTTCCTCTTTTATCTTCATCAACACAGAAATCATCTATGTACAGTACTTTTCTGTCTTGCAGGACAAGGTGGTCTTTCTTTACTTCAAACATACAGAAGATATATCCGACAACTTTGTCCTTTTCATCAACGGCTACAGCAATGTACTCATCTGTTTTTCTTATTTTATAGTGAATAAGTTCCTGAGTATATTTATTCGCATTATCTTTGAAAATTTCCGGCCTTCTATCATGATGCAGCTGTGCTATCTGTTTCAATAGCCGTATTATATCTTCTACATCCTTTTTTTTTGCCTTCCTTATTATGTATTCCATTATTTATCCTGATTCTTTCTGTATTCAATACTTGTATTATATCTAAATTAATACAGTCCTGCAATTTTAACTGATCTTAATTAATGCTGATACCCTATATTTAATGTA
>JBAZFL010000289.1:0-2717 GCA_041653455.1 Clostridia bacterium | reverse complement strand
TTATTATATGCAGTTTATATTATGTTCGTAATTTGTAAGCAATATGAAAAACAGTTTTCATTCAAAGTTATAACTATTGCCGCGTATATCTACATCGATATATGAGTTATCCTGTATACAATATAGCCTACTTGTAAGGTTGGCTGTCGAGCATGAGTGATTAGGTATGATCTGTATTACATCACCTATTTTAAATTCATCCTTTTGTGCATGGAGTATGCCAACCTCCTCGCTTAACGATGCCACTATAACATCAGGATGCTTCTTAACATAACCATATCCAGTTATTGCACAATTTCCATGTGCTCCTTTATCCAAACCAAGACATTTTGCTCCTGCATCTATTATAAATACGCCTTCTGAAGGATTGGAAATCACAGATGCAGTAACATAAAGCGCGCAATCCTCCTCCTTTGCACAGTGCAATGATATTTGAATGTAATCATTGAAAACATAATTGCCAGGATGAAAAATGTTAATGACATCACTCTTAATAGCATATCTTATAGTTGGAGTGCTTCCGCTTGTAATGTATTTTGATTCTATTCCAAGCTTTAATGCTTCCTGTTGTGCTATTTCCAAACTTTCACATTCATCTTTAGCAATCATACTTATCTGATCATAAGTCTTTTGATATACATGGCCAGGATGTGTGGAAAATCCAAGAAAACGAATATTTTTCTGTTGATTCATGTATGTAGCAAGTTGTGCAGCTTTTAATGGGTTTAGTCCGAACCTGTGAAGTCCGCTGTCCACAATAACAGTCATTCCAAAAGAAACGCCTTGTATATTAGCTGCTTTTTGAGCCAAAGTAACACATTCATATGAATCAGCTCTTAGTATTACATTGCATTTTGATGCAAGATTACATAGTTTTATAAGATTATCCATATTGCTAATCGGATAAGCATACATAATATTCTCTGCCTTTATTGAATATGCAGCCAAACACTCATCTATAGTTCCGCACAAGAAGCCAAAACAGCCTGCTTGCAGCTGCATTCTGGCAATCTGTGTACTTTTGTGTGTTTTCATCATTGGCATAAGCAGTTTGCGGTTCTTGTCTGCAAGAGTCTGCATAAAGCATATGTTTCTGTTTAGAATGTCTTTGTCTATAACTGTAACAGGTGTATTCATATTGCCTCCTTCCAGATGATTTTAGCATAAAACAAGTAAAAGTCATCATTTTGATGCAAGAATATTTTTAATTCTCTATATAGATGAAAACAAAGAGGATGGTTGACATCCTCTTGTAATAAAAAATGTAATACTTATAATTGAATGAATCTTACTACTTAAGCAGTCTGAATTTCCCTATAACCGGCAGCTCTCTTGCTCTTCCTTTTGCTGCATTTACTATACCTACTACCATTAAGTAAATTACAACTACAGATCCTGCAAATGCTATTATTCCAAGAAGTATAAGGAAGAAAAGCATCCTTCCAAGAAGAAGGTTCAAAACACCCATTATAATGTAGAACACAAGCTCTACTATAGCAAGATTTAACCCTTGATTTGAATGGTATCTTGTAAATCTAGATTTTGGGAAACAAAGTATTGGAATAAGTACAAGCAGTCCAAGATAAGCGACTATTGATATGCGTTTGAACATTGAAATATCTTCAGGATCATATTCATTTGTAGTATCTGGTGTCTTATTCAATTTTTCAAATGTTTCCTTAGGTCCAGGTTGCGGTCCGACATTCGGCATTGCAGCAAACGGAACTGGTCCAGCTCCAGGTGCTGATGAAGCTGAAGGTGTTCCACATGTTGGGCAGAACTTAACTCCAGGTTCGATTTTTGTTCCGCAATTTCTGCAGATTACAGCTTGTGGTACTGTTGTCGCTCCACATGTCGGACAGAATTTTGCTCCTTGTTCCAAAGCCGCTCCACAATTTTTGCAGTTATTCGTATTTTGAGCAGATTGCTCAGCTGTTTTTTCTTGTTCAACAGATTCATGCTCGACTGGCTTGACTTCCTGCACTACAGTTCCACAACTTGCACAGAATTTCGCATTCTCTTCCAGTTCATTGCCACAATTTATACATTTCATAATGTGCTACCCCTCTCTATATGTTTTATTACACTGATATAATATCACAAAAATATAATGTCATACAATAATCAATATAAATAATTCAAAATACTCAATAATATCATCAAGGAATTGGATTCATAAAAGCATCATAATCAGGATAAACATACCACTTTCCATATATTTTAATCATATCATGGGTCATAGTGTATGACTGTTCATTTCCTGATCCTCTCAGAACAATCTGCAGATTCACTGTTATTATGTCCTTTACAGATGATTTTGGGATTCGCCAAATGTCATATAGATTATTTTTTTGAGCATTTATTTCCTCTTTAGACCAATACTCTTTCACTTTGACAGTATATCTGACTCTGAAACGTTCACCGTAAATATTGTAATTGTTAGCATAATCCTGATCAAATTTCGTTTTAAAATCTTCATATGGGATATTATCTATAACACTCTTATCAATAAATATCTTCTCAACTTGTGGAGGAAAAGCATTAATAAAGTCATTTATTTCATTTTTCTGAATCCCACGGTAATACATGTTTAAAGGCCGGTCAATATTACCAAATGAACTGATAAACGATATTAAAAGAAAAATCGAAACAGAAATGATTATCAGTCTGATTATTACACTTCTCTCTAATTTTACTGGTTTTTTAATTGCTGGCAT
>JBAZFL010000288.1:0-2724 GCA_041653455.1 Clostridia bacterium | reverse complement strand
AGGGAGTAAATGAGACGACGGATATTCATAAGCATATGCCTGACTTCAGTATTGACTCTAATACTTACTTTTGCTTTTGTCGCTGGAGTTCTATACAACAGTACTTTTCAAAACATAAAACGTGAAGTAAGAAATGAATCCTTGTATGTGTCAGAAGCTTTGGAATCATACCAAGGCCACTTTTCAAATATGTCCTCATATCTTAGTACTGTAGGATTAAAAAGCCTGAACAGAATTACTTTTATAGGAAGTGATGGGACAGTACTTTACGATAATTTCGCGTTACCAGCAAATATGGATAATCATTCTGACAGACCGGAATTTATTAATGCTATGGAGACTGGATTTGGTGAGATAACCAGATTCTCTGATACTTTAGGTGAAAGCACATATTACTATGCTTTAAAGTTAGAAGACAATAACATATTACGAATAGCATCAACAACAAAAAGCGTTTTGGGCATTCTTTCAGACTCCATAGTATGGTTCATACTTATTTTCATTATCCTACTAACAGTTTCAGTATTAGTAGCCAGATTTTCAACCACCTTAATCGTAAAACCTATTAATACCTTGGACCTTGATAATCCTCTGTCAAATGATACCTATGAGGAGTTATCACCTCTTCTCCTTAGAATGGACAAACAGAAGAGAGAGATTAATAATAATATTCAAGAACTAACAAAAACTCGTGATGATTTTAGTTTCATAACGGATAATATGAGTGAGGGTCTGGTAATTTTTTCAGAAAACGGTCATGTATTAGCTGCAAATAGAAGCGCAAAAAAAATACTGGGAGTTGATGAGAAGCATTACTATTTGGAAAACTGCAGAGATTCAAATTATGTTAAGGCTATACAATCTTCACTTAAGGGTAATTCCCTAACTGTTAAACTTAATAAAGAAGGAAACACATACCAGTTATCAGCAAACCCAGTGAAAGAAAATTCAACTGGATATGCGACAGTCTTATTTGTAACAGACATAACGGAGAAAGATCAAGCAGAACAGAGAAGGAAGGAATTTTCAGCTAATGTATCTCATGAACTAAAAACTCCCCTTACCTCAATATTAGGATATGCAGAACTTATATCTAAACAAATCGCTAAAAAGGAGGATGTGCCTCATTTTGCAGGATTGATCCATTCCGAAGCCGCCAGATTACTGCAGATTATTGAAGATATTATCAAACTGTCACGGCTTGATGAATCTGATCTAGAGAAAGAATTCCAAGATGTCAGCCTCGACGAACTTTGTTTATCTGTCGTAAGGGACTTGAACTGTAAAGCAGAAAAGCATAAAGTTAAAATTAATGTTAATATAGTAAAAGCTAATATAAGCGGATATACGCCTGTGCTATATGAAATGATATTTAATCTATGTGATAATGCAATAACATACAATAAACAAGGTGGAAATGTAGATATATCCATAGAAAAGAATACAGATGATATAACACTTCGTATTAAAGATAGCGGTATAGGGATATCTTTAGAGCATCAGTCAAGAGTTTTCGAGCGCTTCTACAGAGTTGATAAGAGCCATTCGAGAGACACTGGCGGAACTGGCTTAGGACTTTCAATAGTTAAGCACGCAGCTGCTCTTCATAATGCAAAAGTTGATTTAAAAAGCGAACCTGGTAAAGGCACCTTAATAACTGTAGTTTTTAACATTAACCGCTCTTGATTCAATTGTAATTATACAATTCTAGTAAACATACATTCCTTTGATATATATCTTCCTATATGATGTTGCATTTTAGTCGCTATTCCTTTAAACTTTAATAAGCGAAAGGATTATGCAGCAATGACTACAAAATACTCTATAGGAATTGACTTTGGCACACTTTCAGGAAGAACCGTTCTGGTAAACCTCGACGACAGAAAAGAAATTGACGTAGAAATATGCAATTACCCTCATGCGGTAATGGAATCACAACTTCCAAGCGGATTAAAGCTTCCCGCTGACTTTGCATTACAGCATCCTGATGATTATCTTCATGCAATCAAAACAACTGTTCCAGCATTATTAAATCGTAATAACATTAGTGCTGATCAGATAATAGGTATTGGAATCGACTTTACTGCATGCACAATGATGTGTGTGGATAAAGAAGGAACTCCTTTATGCTTCAAGGAAGAATATTCAGACAATCCATATGCCTATGTCAAGTTATGGAAGCATCATGCAGCACAAAAGCAGGCTGACAAGATAAACAAAACTGCAAGAGATATGGGATGTAAGTGGCTGGAACGTTACGGCGGTAAGATTTCCTCAGAATGGTTTTTCCCGAAAATTTTGGAAACACTGGAAAACGCATATGATGTATATGAAAACACATACAGATTCATAGAAGCCGGAGACTGGGTCGTATGGATGCTTACAGGAAATGAGACCCATAATGCCTGTATGGCTGGTTACAAAGCAATGTGGCATAAAAAAGACGGCTATCCGAAAAAAGAATTCTTCAAAGCCCTGGATCCCCGTATGGAAAATATTATCGGAACAAAAGTATCTGACAAAGTGCTTCCTATGGGGGCAAAAGCCGGAGGTTTAAACGGATATGGTGTTTCTCTTACATCATGCAAAGAAGGTACAGCAGTCGCAGTCAGCAATGTTGATGCCCATGTTGCAATGCCTGCAGCAGGAATAACCCAGCCCGACAAAATGCTTATGATAATGGGAACATCAACCTGCCATATGGTGCTTGGCGAACAGGAAAAA
>JBAZFL010000287.1:0-2740 GCA_041653455.1 Clostridia bacterium | reverse complement strand
GCTAATTCACGGCGTATGCTTTCGTGAAGCTTTTTTGATGCTGTAGTCTTTTTTGTATCAATAAGTGTGTCATCCCAAAATACTTCAAGTCGCTTTTTGATATTAATTGGAGACATAATGCAACTTGCAGCTCTTGGTTCACGTAAACTGACAAGGTATCGGAATCTTTGCTGAGAAGGCAGATCATTTCTTTTCTCTTTTTTAATAAAACCTTTATCAAATTCAGAAGATGCATCTGTATCAATCTCATAAACTTTGTTTTCTACAAATCTTCCTGACTCAATGTATCCATCAGATAATTCCATCACCTGCAATGCAGGAATATACATATCATCAGAAGTCCTTACGTCATATCTCTTTGCTTGCACAAATCCGAATCTTCTGTAATAATCGGGATCTCCGTAAATGAATATAGCTTTAAATCCCATTTCTTTTGCTTTTAAAACTGTATATTCTATGAGTTTTCTCCCAACTCCCATATTTTGAAATTCAGGAAGGACAGATATAGGGCCAAAAGTCAGTACTTCATATTGTTCTGAATTATCTTTTATAACCTGTGACTTCATATACGCTATATTACCTATAATCCTGCCATTATATATTGCAACCATATCTAACTGGTGAATAAAACCTGAATCATTCCTCATTTTATGTATAAGGTAATGCTCATCACATCCAGGTACATGATGGTTCCAAAAAGCTTCTCTCGTTACTTCCTCTACAATCCTGTAATCCTCAGGTTTTTCCTGCCTTATTAATATATCCATTTACTTATCTTCCTCTTTCTTATTCAACTTAAGCTTAATGTCCATACTATCAGCTAGATGCATTAACATATCTTTTAACATATCTGCTTCCTGTTTGATTGACATCCCAACATTATTCCCGCTTTCAAAATCATATATAATCTTCTGTATTTCTTTAATATCCAGCAGATTTACAGCCATACAGTAGAAGCTTTTCTTTCTGCCATCGTCGTAATTGTCCAACAGATATGCAAGCATTCTTTCTTTTAACTCCAGCATTGATACATAACTATCCATTCCTGAAATTCTGGCTTTTTCCATATCCTTTATCTGATTACGATGCGTTATGAAAGAATCATACTTTTCCATATCAGATAATTTATCACAAGGGAAAATATTGCACATAAAACAGTATTCCAAACCTTTTTCCATTCCGCATCTTGCGATTTTACAGGATTGGTTTCCTTCACCGCCTCCGCATCCAGGACAGTAACCGCCTATATGCATCACGCATATAGCGCAATTAAGACCGCAAAGAGAGAATTTTAGATTTTTTCTGACAAAGTTTTTCATATCTCACCAATATTATGTTTATACAATGATATCATGATGAGGCAGGCAGTTAAATACCTTAACTAATAAATCAGATTATGTTTTAAGAAAGAAAATACCTTCTCATATATGTAAAATATATAAAGGCCATGAATTGCCACCAGGTATATACTATTTATTCAGCTCGCGTATAACCTTACATGGATTGCCTACAGCTAAACTGTTCGGAGGTATATCTTTTGTTACAACGCTTCCAGCTCCTATTACGCTGTTTGCTCCGATGGTAACACCTGGTAAGATTAGCGCTCCGGTGCTTATCCAAACATTATCACCAATATTAACCGGATATGTATATTCCAGCCCTTGGATTCTCTGTTCAACATCCATTGCATGCTCTTCAGTTATGATGCAGACATTTGGAGCAATGAACACATTATTCCCTATTGTTATCTTACCGCTGTCCATAAGTTTGCAGTTAACATTTAGAAAGAAATTATCTCCTACTTCAGTATTATATCCATATGTGCAGAAAAGAGGCTGCTCAACTACACAATTCTCCCCTGTTTTGCCTAATATCTCACGTATAGCTTTTTTCTTTGCTTCCCTGTCTAATGGATGTATTTTATTATACTCATATAATTTTCTGACAGTGATATCACGGTCTGCAACAAGTTCTGGATCTCCAGGCTGATATAGTATACCCGCATGTGATTTTTCTTTTTCAGTCATATCAGTTTAAACCTCATAAAATCATATTTATTGATACATTATACTATTGAACTCATAAGCGTTCAATCCTTTTAGTATTCTGGAGTTTTTTAGATAACTATATGCTCTTTTTGATTGAATCCTAAAAATCTGGCAGATATATATCCAGGGAATATATATGTTTCATCGTTAAGTAATCATGATGATCCTGTTTAGTGTATCATTTATAATGTTTTTCTGATTCGTTACCTCATCTGGTATAGATTTCGCATTAATGGTCTTTCTTTCAGTTAATACTGATTTTTCCAGAACCTCACCCTTTCCTTCTGTATAATACTTTATGCAATTTAAAAGAGATGTTAATGCATCGAATCGGCTTGCCAATTGAATTCCAATCTGACTCATAGCATTATCAGTATTTTCTTTAAGGACAGAAAGTTTATGTTAATAGAGGTTACCCATATAGCAATAATCAGAACAACCGAACGGACTGCAATTATTGTCGGTATTTAGTATACTCCTAGTTAAATAAAATAAGCAGACAGACTTTTTTGTCCATCTGCCTATAATGCAATTCATAAGAACTGTACTAATATTCCCCTTCAGCTTTTAAATGCTGAGCCGAATCTGCAAGCTTTATACTATTAATAATTGCTCCGCCTACTTCTGCTGTGAAGAACTCGTCACCTGAAGTGAGTATCAATGTAATCATGTACTGCGCATTCAAGTCAGCA
>JBAZFL010000286.1:0-2772 GCA_041653455.1 Clostridia bacterium | reverse complement strand
GGTTTTATTCGTCCAATACTTTTTGCTCTTATCTCAAGTTTTGCGCACATGTCAATAGTTTCAAACTTCATGAAAGCATTAAAAAGGTTATCGCCAATTACAATGACACCATGATTCTCCATCATTACAGTATCGTAACCTTTATCAAAAGCAACAGATATCTTTTCACCTAAACCCTCGCTTCCAGGCACATCATATTCAGCCATACCGACCTCTCCGCATATTTTATTGATATTAGGTACGAGGTGAACATTTGGTATCTGACGTACTATGCTAAAAGCAACTGATGCTGGAGGGTGCGCATGTATTACTGCTTTTGCATCAGGACGAGTCTTGTAGACATGAGCATGAAAAGGAAGCTCAACTGATGGCTTATGAGGCCCTAATACAGTTCCATCAGGTTTTATCTGCATTATATCAGATCTTCTCAAATTACCTTTGTCAATCCCGCTAGGAGTAATCCATATATCGCCGTTATCATCAAGAACCGAGAGATTACCTCCACTGGTTGTTGTCATTCCGTATCTGTATATCCTTTCCATAAGCATAACTATCTGGTCAGCAGGATGAAGTAAGTTAAATTTAATCATAAACGTATTTCCTTTCTCAAAATCATTATCTCCATATGTGTAATCGTAAATTCTTTTGTATCAGACCATACTTCCACAGAATTAATATCATACAGCATATCCAATGAAGGAACTTCATATATATACCTTTGGGATTTGTTATAATAATCCGGTTCTTCCGTCAATATTATATTATTTACATGCTTGCTGTTAAGATAAATACTGATGTCCTCATTATTTATTCTTCCTTCTTTGCATTCAATGCCAATATGAATATACACGTATGAATTCTTGGCGGCTTTTCCCGTTCTTATTCTGAACATTTCCGGTTCTGTTTTTTCAGAAGTGCAGATTGCTGGTACATAATATCTGCTCTTCTCCCATGGGGCGCAAAGGTCTCTAAAAGTAACAAAATGACGTCTGTCGCAGAAAATTACGTCATTGAGATTACTGCATACGTTTAAAATATCCCTTAAGTCTGTGTACAGCGTTTTAAGGGCTTGATTCTGAGGGTCAATGCCAAAAAGATCCGGCATAGACATAAAATTAAAAAGATAGAATTTGTCTGCTCCTGCACTGTATGATGCAGCAGCATTAGCATAAACAGTTTCTTTACAGTTATATGTATAAGGGGCTTCCCTGTTTTGTCTTATGAGGATTTCTATCCCTGCAGCTAGAGTAACTTCATATGGCATAAGAAGCTTTTTCCATAATTCTATTGGCATATCAGTATCAGTCGTTGACCATCTTGGTGATAAGGTAACATTGTTTACAAGCTTGCATCTAGCCCATTCAGCTACATCAAATCCAAGGTAGAAACAGGTTTCAATACCGCTTGGAACCCTTACAGAAATGGATATTTTGTGGCCTCTTATCTTTTCATATTTTTCTACTATCGTTTTAACTTCCTTCATAAAATCAGTGAGTATAGTTATCCCTTCATATTCCATACCTAACTTAAAACAATAAGCTTCTCTCATCCAATCCAGTTCTAGTCCGCCAGCATCATACCTTGCTAATGCTTCATCAATAAAACAAAGAAACCGATCTCTGATTTCCTTTTTCCCATAATCAAATAACCCGTCAAAATACGAAGGGTTTTTATGATGAGTTACTCTTCTTAACTGAGGATTTCCATAATAGAAATCTGGAGCTAGAAATGATGTCTGTGCAAGGGTCTCATGAGCATCATTCATGCGAATAGATATCCAGGGTTTTATGCTCATTGTGTTTAGTTGCTCAATCCATATTTCAAAATAGTCAATTTCCCACTCATTAAATAACTTATTATATGAAGATGCCCAAGTATCTGAAAAATCAACAGATTGCCCGTTTTGCATTTTTCTGTTATATGAATCACCATAATTCTCTATAGTAGATGACGGGAAAGAAGCAAGTCTTGCATTAACGCACATTATAAAATCCGTGACTTTTGTATCTTTATACTGATCAATAACACCCTTACAGCACGCAATAGCATCTTGTCTGTTTTTAACATCATTACCATATCCTTTATGGATATAGTAGAAGAATGCGCTGTCATCCCAATTCAATATTATACCGCTCATATGACTCTCCTATACTTCAACGATTATATCATGAATATTAATTCGGTCTATATAGAATAATGTATTTGAAAAAAAATTATGTATTAAAACTATAAATGTATGTATAATATCCCTTATGAGCAAAAATGAGAACAGGAAAATCCTGAAGCTACTCATATCAGTGGGACTTCCCATAGCAATACAGAACTTGTTATCTAACGGTGTCAATCTGCTGGATAATTTTATGGTAGGCAGTTTATCAGAAGATGCTCTGACAGCTGTCAGTATGGCAAACAGGTCATACTTTATTTTCATTATGCTTCTTTTCGGATTAGTTAGCGGTATAGGCATATACTCATCTCAGTATTATGGAAGCAAGGAGATAGGAAAAATACATTCAATGATGGGAATCGGCTTTAGCATAGGAGTAAGTTTTGCAGTAGTCCTAACAGCATTTATATCCATATTCCCAGATGAAACTGTACGTATTTTCATTAAAGATG
Organism: Clostridia bacterium; assembly: GCA_041653455.1. Taxonomy (GTDB): domain Bacteria; phylum Bacillota; class Clostridia; order DUPQ01; family DUPQ01; genus DUPQ01. Next base: position 153 of record JBAZFL010000286.1, on the reverse strand, counting down.
AAAATGTTGTTAAGATGGGTACTGAGTATCTTAAAATTGCTGTTTTATCTTTTATTCCTACTTCCATATCAATGGTTTTCCAGATAAACTTGAGAAGTGTAAGAATGACGAAAATACCAATGATGACTAGTCTAGTGGCTGTAGTTGTAAACG
>JBAZFL010000285.1:0-2778 GCA_041653455.1 Clostridia bacterium | reverse complement strand
TTCCATGTATGATTCCTTTTTCTTTATACGTGATTTTTTATTCTCATTTTTTTCTAATTCTTTAAGAAACTCACCTGCTCTTACTATCAGCTGCTCTGGAACTCCTGCCAGTCTCGCTACTTCAATACCATAACTTTCATTGGCTGTTCCTCTTTTGACTCTTCGCAAAAAAACTATATCCTTATCTTTTTTTATTGCTGATATGAAATAATTCCTTACCCCTTCAAACTTATCTTCAAGCACTGTAAGTTCATGATAGTGTGTAGAAAAAAGTGTTTTCAATGTTCTCGTTTCATTTAAATACTCAACCACTGCCCATGCAATTGACAATCCGTCAAAAGTACTTGTACCTCTGCCTATTTCATCAAGAATAAGCAAGGATCTGTCAGTAGCGTTTTCAAGAATATCTGCTAACTCGCTCATTTCCATCATAAATGTACTTTTCCCGCCAGCAAGATCATCTCTTGCTCCAATTCGGGTGAATATTTTATCTGTTATACCTATTCTAGCATATTGTGCTGGTACGAAAGATCCTATATGAGCCATTATAGTTATCAAAGCAGTTTGTCTCATATATGTTGATTTTCCAGCCATATTTGGTCCTGTAATAATCAGCGTTTTATCTGTTGAACCATTTATATAGAGATCATTTGGTATAAACTCTGAACAATTAGGCATTCTTTCAACAACAGGATGCCTGCCTTCTTTTATCTCAATTTCACTTTCTTTAATTATTTCAGGGCGATTATAACTGTATCTGTCTGCAACTTCGCTTAACGAACATAATACATCAAATACAGCGAGGCTATACGCTGTTTTTAAAAGTTTTTCCGCTTTAGATGCTACTGTATCCCTTATTCTGCAGAATATCTCATATTCCAGTCTTGTTAATTTCTCTTCAGCTCCTAATATGGATTCCTCCATGTCCTTAAGCTCTTTAGTTATATATCTCTCACTATTAACAAGCGTCTGTTTCCTTATATAATCATCAGGTACCATATCTGTGAAACTGTTAGTAATATCTATGTAATATCCAAAAACCTTATTATATGAAACTCTAAGTTTTTTTATGCCGGTACGTTCTTTTTCCTTTTCCTCAAAATCGATAATCCAGCTTTTCCCGCCATGAGATGCTTTTTTTAACTCATCAATCTCTTTATCAAATCCTGTCTTTATGAGATTTCCTTCACGCAATATAACTGGACAGTCTTCATTTATGCTTGCTTCGATAAGATTGCATAATTCTTCGAAAGTATCAACATCATCATCTAATTCCCTGCAAAGTCTTGATTCGAGTTTCGTTGAAAGCTGTTTGATATATGGAAGCTTATAAAAAGAGTTTTTAAGAGCAATCAGGTCCTTTCCATTTGCGTTTGCCATTACTGTTTTAGAAACTAATCTTTCAATGTCATACACACTCTTAAGTAGCTCCATAAATTCCTGACGAACTATATACTTATCTTTAAATTCAGAAACGGAATCCAAACGTAAGTTAATATCATCTATATCATTCAGTGGTTGTTCTATCCATTTCTTCAGCAATCTTGAACCCATTGATGTAGATGTTTTATCCAATACCCACAAAAGAGTGCCATATCTTTTCTCATCTTTAAGATTCTCAGTAATTTCCAGATTATATCTTGCATTAAAATCCAGTGACATATATTTTTCAGCTTCATAAACATTTACTGATGTTATGTGAGATAGATCAGTTTTTCTGGTATCTTTCAGATATTGGTAAAGTCCTGCACATGCAATTTTCCATATATCAAAATCATTTGTCTTCAGTTTGCTTTTAATAGTTATCTCGGGAAATTTAGTATCAAATATCTGCGGTGAAGTATCAGATATATATACACTTATAATTTCCTTTACAAATTGAACATTAAAATTCGCTATTATTTCCTTTGGTTTAAATTTTACAATTTCATTAATGAGCTTGGTCAAAGTATTACCATATAGAATCTGACAGCTGTTAAGTTCTCCTGTAGAGACATCACATATAGCTAAGGAATATGCTTCACTTCTTTTATAAAGAGACATAATATAATTGTTCTCTTTTTCATTCAGTAAAGTATTTTCATTTACTGTCCCTGGTGTAATAATTCTTGTCACATCTCTTTTAACTATTCCTTTAGCTAAAGCTGGATCTTCAAGCTGTTCACATACAGCTACTTTATATCCTTTTTTTATAAGTTTGGCTATATAAGGATCAATGCTATGATAGGGAACGCCACACATGGGCGCCCTATCATCCATACCGCAATTACGTCCAGTCAGAGTAATTTCCAGCTCCCTTGATGCAGTTAATGCGTCTTCAAAAAACATCTCATAAAAGTCACCCAGCCGAAACATTAGGATGCAATCGTTGTATTGCTCCTTAGTCTTTAGATACTGTTTCATCATGGGTGTGAGATTTTCCATTAATGGCATCCCTCACAACATCCGTCTTCGCAAGAACAATCGTCTTCACATGACCCTTCAGAACAACATCCGCATCCATCATGACCTGATGATAATCCGAGCTTTTCCATTATCTTATTGTTAATTTCTCCAAGTAACTCGTCGAGAGCTTGTTTTGATCTTATGTAATTACCTGTTGAGGGATAATCCATTAACTGTGAATGTCTTGCTTCCAATATATTCTCCATAGCATTAATTTCATCTTTGCTTCCTTCATTATACGTTTTTATGTACTCTTGCTGTAAATCTGAAAAAGCATTTATCATGTCAATCCCATGACCATCGTTCTCCAACTCAATCTCAGCCTCCAAATAA
>JBAZFL010000284.1:0-2801 GCA_041653455.1 Clostridia bacterium | reverse complement strand
GACCAATATCATATATTCTAGAAAACCGTCTCCTCACTTTCTGGGTGTCGGGTATGATTTTGATGATGATGAATACAACAAGTATATGCTTAATACTCTTAAAGCTGCTAAAGGATGCAATCTGGAGATAATATACAGAGATGTTTATACATTAAGCAAAAATCCTTCCAAAGCAAAAAGAGCCGTCAGGCTCTTAAGGGAACTTATAGATAAGTATTGGGAATAAATCATCCCTTCTTTATGAATATTGTCTTTTTAAAAGGCGCTTCTGCGGATAAAAAAACCGTAAAAGCGTTTTTATCTGTAGGCATTGCCTTGTTGATGCATATGCCAAAGAATCCGTCATTTACAAAATCATGTTCAATATTCAGGAAATATGGATGGAATTTTACAAAATGCGAATAACTGAATTTGGAGTTTTTCACAAGAAGATTCTTGCCTTTTTTTGTTTTCAGGGAATAACCGTCTCCTTGAAGTATGCCTTCTTTATCAAACATAAGGACTGCTGCACAGGGATATGGCTGATCGGATTTTGCCTCAATGGATATTTCTGCTCCATCAGTCAAGAAGACACAGTCCAGAATTACTTCAGTCTTAGAATCTTTTCCCCACATCCTATAACCATCTGATGTTTTTTCAATTTTATCGAACTCTATGTATCCTTCAGATAAGAACATCATATGGATGCTTAAAAATTTGAACATATATTTTACAGGCATAACATTTTTTGCAAGCACTGTCATTGAGGCTTCTCCGTCACGTATCCTGGCTATATCTGAATTCGGGAAGAAAGCGTCAAAATGTGTGAAATCAAAAGGTTCAATTGCAACATCCCCCTTATACAGGTCTGTATACTCCATATGCTGGACATGTCTTCCTGCAAATGAGTAATATCCCTGATCGTTAATATCATAAGGATTACTGCTGGACATGTCGAATATGACTTTTGCCATATATGCAAACTGAGGATTCTTATCAATATGTGCCATTACCATATAACTCTCAAAAAGAGCGAAAGGATAAGTTTTTGTTCCGAAGTCCTGTCTTGTGGAATTAAGAGTATACAAAGTCCCGTCCGGTTCGAAATACTTTGTTGACATATACAAGTTGCGCTTTACATGCTCAAGAAAATCCGGCCTGTTTAATTCATGAGCTAATATGATCAAAGATTCGTTATTGGTCAGGTTGTATATCGAAATAGACCTTTCTGCATATTCACCGTATTCATCACAGTCTATACCTTCATTAAGATGCTTATTTATTTCGTCCATCAGTTCAGGCATGTCAAGTATATTCATTACAAGAGCTAGAGCACTTGCAAGAACCCATCTGTGATTCGGTGTGTGAAACCCGTTTCCCACCATTCCATCTGCTGACTTGGTTAGGAAGTCCATAACTGCGTTATATACTTCTATTTCCAATTCATCAGGTGACTGCTTTTTCTGCATATGAGCTTTCAATAAGCGGAATGCAGGAGCAATAATCCTGACTGAGAATGCTATGCTGGTCGGATCATGGGGATTAGTGCATGTAAGATCAAATGTATTATCTGAATGCATTCTGCTTAATGAGTATTTAATAGCTATTAAAGAACGTTCTAAAAAAAGTTTACTGCTGTAAAATCTGGAATAAGGGTTGCAGTATCTCAATATGAAATATCCGGCTATTGATATTCCTCTAGAAGGTTCTGCATATCCAGTCTCAGGGTCAATTATACTTCCATAATATCTGGAATTAGGATCCATACACTGCCCTTCCAAAAGATTTTCGATTACATCATCAGAACGTTTTGTTCTTTCCTTAATTAGTTCTATCATGTTCTGCCTCCTCTGATCTGGACTGTATGGTTTGCTGGCGTCATGTCTGTGAAGTAAACAGTAAAAGTATCTTCAATCGGAAGATTACTGCCTCTTAAAGTCTCACTGCTTATAGATGATCCGTTGAACGCAGGACCTGCAGTTATATAGTCAGAACCTAGTGTATATGTGAAGCTGCCTTCCTGAAGCTGGATAAAATCATTACCAACTGCTTGTATTGATGCATAATCAGAATCAAAGAAACCATGTTTATCAAATATAAAGTCCAGTTTACAGGCAAGATCATCTATTTTTGAAGCTGTAAGAGTGATATCTGCCCCATTATCGAGAAAATTGATGCTGACATTTATATCGATATTTTGCAAGTTTGTCATTTTTCTGTCATTTTTATTAACATCTGATCCTATAATAGGGGGAATGGATCTGTCTTCAAGCGGTAAAAAATATCCCCATTGCCTTGAATAATGAAGCCTTAAGGTTTTTTCAGTTTTTTCAATTACTTCGCTCTTAAAACGGCCTTTCGGTCCGAAAAATGTCGCATTGAAGCGAAGTCTCAGTTTCAATGCGCCGCACTGCATAGAATAAAATGTATCTTGCTCTTTATATACAGTCTGCGAAACATGAGTCCCGGTCCCGTGACGGTAAGTTTTATCTCCATCAATAAATCCGTTAAAAACAGATAGAGCTTCCGTTCTGGTTATTTCAAACACCTCTATATCCAGAAAGCCTCTGTTAAGCAAGACCAGCGCAGGTATTAGAAGAAGGCTGTCATTGTCATCAGTATCCGGGTTCTCATCAATAGCCAATGCTTTAAGTGTATAAGAGAGAGCTTTATCAAAATCCTCATTTTTTAAGACAGAGGTCAGATATATCAAAGAACCTAGATAATCCTGCAGGTATAGCGGAGCGTTTCTTTTCTTAAGATTATCCAATTCATCTGCAAGATTAACTACTGAATCATCTGGCTCGATAAGCTTAAGTACC
>JBAZFL010000283.1:0-2804 GCA_041653455.1 Clostridia bacterium | reverse complement strand
AAAAGGACACATAATTTTAAGGAAGGCTTGTAGCTTTCCTTTTTTTTGTGGAAAGATAACATATCATTTGATATACTTATAGCCAAGGAGAAATGATATGAGGACATTTATTGCGATTAATTTCAGCCAGGATGTGAAGAACCGTCTTATCGATATTGAAAAGAATTTGAAGAGCATGTCCGAAAAAGGCAGGTTTACCTCAAAAGATAATTTGCATCTTACCCTTGTTTTTCTTGGTGAAATTGCTGAGGACCGCGTAAAACTCGCACAGTTATGCGTAAAGAACATAACAGCACCTAAATTCGAGATGGTTGTAAACAGATTAGGAAGATTTAAAAGACCTGAAGGAGACATATACTGGGCAGGAATAGAGACAAACACAATCCTGAATTCAATATACAGCCAGCTGTACAAAAATCTTAATTCATATGACTTCTATATCAAAGACAGCGAATATATTCCTCACCTTACTCTTGCGAGAGATTATGTGATGAAAGATGAAGAGGTTATGGAAAAGTACAAAGAGAATTTTGAAAAAATTATAATCCAGGTTGACAATATACAGCTCATGAAATCCGAAATGCTGGATAACAAGCTTACATATACGGCACTATACACGAAAGAATTGGATTCGACAAAATAGTATCGAAATCTTCAACGACTAAATGTCGAGGATATCGTTATTTCTGAATTAAGTTTATACCAAAAGAGCATCCTTTACTGGATGCTCCTTTTTCTTTTAATACTATTTATCTGTCTATTTTTACTGTCTTCTTAAGCTCTAGTGATTTTTCTATTGCATTCATTACCAGAACTGGCATAAGAAGCTCATCTTCTGAAAGAGGGGATTTACCTGTTCTTACCATATGGACGAAGTGATCGAACTCTACAGTGAATATGCTGGACATGTCTAAATACCTTACATCAACATCAGTCTCGCCATAGATTACGGAAGTATATTTTTTGGATGCGGCAAACTGCATTGTAATATCGTATTTGTTATAATGAGCAATTGCGGTTATATGCCCGTTATTTATAAAAGCGGATACAGCAAGCATATCCATTCCATATACTGCCAATGTCATCTCTACAAGATGAGATGCATAGAAATACAATCCGCCATATTCGCTTTGCGTTGAAGCAGGAAAGTTCATTACTCCAGAATATATTTTTCCAAATGCGTTTTCCTCTACTAGTTTTTTAAGTTCCAGTATCTGAGGCGAATACTTGCAGCCTGAACCGCCAGTAATTGGTACATTCTTTTCTTTTGCAGTCCTTAATATATTTCTTGCTTCAGCAGGATCGATTGTGAATGGCTTGTCTATAAATGCAGGCTTTCCCTTTTCTATGAAAGGCAAAGCGCAGGATTCGTGATATTTCCCGTGCCTGTTTGTAACTATAACGCAATCTACCATATCCATCATTTCAAGAGGATCGTCTACAATGACTGCACCGGTCAAATCGCATTTATCTATTATAGCTTCAGATGGAGCTTTCTCTAGCGCATAAAAAGCGGTTATCTTAAAATCTCTGTACTCTTCTTTTAAGCATATTTCTTTTGCAAATGCCAAAGCATGAGAGTTTTCCGTTCCTAGCATTCCTACCCTATACATATCAGACCTCCTTCTAATCTTTTTTGAAATATTCAGTTACCTTAACTATCGAATCAATAATATCCTGTATGTCCTGTTCAGTATAGAACTCATTCAGGTTTAAACGTATTGCAGTTTCCAGTATGTCTTCAGCTTCTGGACATAATCCTTTTGGATAAGATATATCCTTTCCATAATACTTAGAATCAAATGGCGCATGCGTGCCCTGGTATCCTTCCTTGTTTTGGAACATGTCATACAGATATACGACTGAAGGTATATATCCCTGCTGGCAACCTATTCCTTCAGCTTTTAATGCATCTGCAAATGTCTTTGTATCTGTTCCGACAACCTTAGGGTCAATTCTGAACATATAAAACCAGAAGCTCGATTCATTTCCTTTTTTCACTTCATGAGGATAAACTCCCTTTAGGTGTTTGATACCATTAGTTATCATTTCACCATATCTTTGTCGTGTAGCGCATATTTTTTCCAATTTGTCGAGCTGGGCTATTCCTACAGCTGCTGTTAACTCATTCATCCTGTAATTAGGAGCAAGATACTCAATCATTCTAAGAGCGCCCGGGCCTTTTGCGAATCTGTTGTAATTCTTGTCAGCGAACATGAATGTTTTAACATAAAGTTCAGGACGGTTTACAAGAACCATGCCACCGTCTCCTGCGGAAATGTGTTTAAAATCATTCAGGCTGAAACAACCCATATCCCCTATAGTTCCTGTCAGACGCCCTTTGTACTTGCACATATAGCTCTGAGCGCAGTCCTCTACAACATAAACATTGTGTTTTTTGGCAATTGCCATTATTTCATCCATTTCAGCAGGATTTCCAGCAAGATGGACTACAACAATAGCTTTGGTTTTTTCTGTAATGCATTTTTCAATACTTTTCGGGTCCATATTATATGTATGGGGATCAAGATCCGCAAAAACAGGTATTGCATTCTGATACATTATACCTATGATGCTTCCCATATCAGTGATTGGGGATGTAATTACCTCATCTCCTTCAGTTACACCCAAGGCACCCAAAGCCACATGGATAGCAGCAGTGCCAGAAGAAGCTGCAACGCAGTTTTCCACTCCATACATCTTTGCGAACTTTGCACACAATGTTTTTACCTTATTTCCTGACCAGTAGAACAAAGTATTCTGATCCAAGGCTTCTTTCAACTGGAGAAGCTCTTCTTCCCCAA
>JBAZFL010000282.1:0-2807 GCA_041653455.1 Clostridia bacterium | reverse complement strand
ATTCTCCGGGATTTATCTTGTAGAATATGCTAATCGTAACAGTAAAAGCGTAAAGGTCATAAGGATAACGACAGAAACTCTTTCAGGTATCCCTTCCATAGTCTATGGATTATTCGGATACCTTCTCTTTGTGGCTACTTTAGGCTGGGGTTATTCCATGCTTGCTGGAGCTTTCTCTTTGGCAATAATGATACTTCCTGTAATAATACGTTCCACAGAGGAATCCTTAAAGAGTGTTCCTGATTCATACAGAGAGGGCAGTTTCGGATTAGGTGCTGGCAAACTAAGGACTGTGTTCAGAATAGTCTTGCCAGCTGCAATGCCTGGTATACTTGCAGGAATAATATTATCAATAGGAAGAATAGTCGGGGAAACAGCCGTACTAATATATACATCAGGAACAGTAGCACAGATACCAAAAAATCTCATGGGTTCAGGAAGAACCCTGTCAGTACATCTTTATGCTTTATGGTCAGAGGGAATGAACACCGAGTCAGCATATGCTACAGCAGTAGTATTAGTTGTTACAGTCATATTTTTAAATGCAATGTCTGCCTATGTGGCAAAGAGATTTACGAAAGGAAATAAGAATGGATAAATTCGTAATTAGAAAACTTGATCTATATTATGACTCATTTCAGGCTTTGAAGAATGTAAATATGTCAATACCCAAAAATGAGATAACTGCTTTTATCGGGCCATCAGGCTGTGGTAAGTCAACTCTTTTGAAAACACTTAACAGGATGAACGATCTTATCGAAGGCTGCAAAATACAAGGTGAGGTACTGTTAGATGGGAATAACATATATGGCAATATAGATATAAACCTATTAAGGAAAAGAGTTGGTATGGTTTTTCAGAAACCCAATCCATTTCCTATGAGTATATATGACAATATAGCTTATGGACCGAGGACGCATGGCGTAAAGGCTAAAGCAAAGCTTGATGAGCTAGTGGAGAGATCACTTACAGATGCTGCAATTTTCAATGAAGTAAAAGATCGTTTGAAAAGAAACGCATTGGAACTGTCAGGCGGACAACAGCAAAGATTATGTATCGCTCGCGCATTGGCAGTAGAACCGGATGTGCTATTAATGGACGAACCTACGAGTGCATTAGACCCTATATCTACATCTAAAATTGAAGACCTTGTACTGGAATTGAAAAACAGATATACTATCATTATAGTTACACACAATATGCAGCAGGCGACCAGGATATCTGACAAGACGGCATTCTTCCTTCTTGGAGAAGTGATAGAAATGAGCGAGACCGACAATCTTTTCTCAAAACCAAAAGATATACGTACTGAAAATTATATAACGGGGAGGTTCGGATGATGCGTAATAAATTTGATTTACAGTTAGAGGCGTTGAACAACAGCCTTATAGCCATGGGAACATTATGTGAAAAAGCTATTGCGTCAGCTGTAAAAGCTTTACTTGAGAATGACCTAGTTCTAGCTAAGCAAGTTATGGAATCAGTTAAGGATATTAATCAAACAGAGAAGGATATAGAAGCAATGTGTTTGAAGCTTATCCTCCAGCAGCAACCCGTTGCAAAGGATTTAAGACAGATATCATCAATACTAAAAATGATAACAGATATGGATCGTATAGGTGTCCAGGCCGGAGATATAGCTGAAATAGTCACATTTGCAGATTTATCAGAAAGCAAAGACAGAGTTCATATTGCTGACATGGCAAAAGCCACTATCAAGATGGTATCAGAAAGTATTGATGCATTCGTGAAGAAGGATGTCGAACTTGCAAATCAGGTAATCGCATATGATGATGTAGTCGATGACCTTTTCACAAAAGTTAAAAATGGTATCGTAAACTTAATATCAAAAGATAAGAAGCACGGAGAGCAGGCAGTTGATATAATAATGATAGCGAAGTATCTGGAAAGAATAGGAGATCACGCAACAAATATTGCCGAATGGGTTGTTTTCTCCATTACAGGCGTACATGTGGAAGTGTCGTAATGATATATTTTGTGGAAGATGACAGCAGTATAAGAGAGCTTGTCGTATATACATTAAATAATACCGGTTTTGAAGCGCAGGGTATGGATAATGCAAAAACTCTATATGAAAAAATATCAATTAAAAAACCTGAACTTATACTTTTGGATATAATGCTTCCTGGCGAAAGCGGATTGGAAATATTAAGTAAAATCCGCGCATCTTCTGAAACATCGGAAATCCCCGTAATAATGGTAACTGCAAAAGGTACGGAATATGACAAAATAATAGGATTGGATAGCGGAGCTGATGATTATATAGCAAAACCTTTTGGTATTATGGAATTAGTATCAAGAGTGAAAGCTGTCTTAAGGCGGATTCACAAAACAGATTTTCCCGATGAATGCGAGTATAAGGGTGTTTATATAAACAACAGTACTCACACAGTTACTGCAGATTGTGAACCGGTAATTCTGACTCTTAAAGAGTTCGAGCTTCTGTATGATCTTATGTCCAATAAGGGTATTGTTTTAACACGTGACTCCCTGCTTGAAAGAGTATGGGGTTATGATTATCCCGGAGAAACAAGAACAGTTGATGTTCATATTCGAACATTAAGACAAAAACTAGGCAAATACGGGGAAATTATCCAGACCATAAGAGGAGTAGGATATATCATCGGAGGGAGTAAATGAAACGACGGATATTCATAAGTATATGCCTGACTTCAGTATTGACTCTAATACTTACTTTTGCTTTTGTCGCTGGAGTTCTATACAACAGTACTTTTCAAAACATAAAACGTGAAGTAAGAAATGAATCCTTGTATGTGTCAGAAGCT
>JBAZFL010000281.1:0-2809 GCA_041653455.1 Clostridia bacterium | reverse complement strand
CTGTACCTTTCATTGTCTTTGTTTTTTTAGCAAACAAGAAAAATAAAAAAATCAGTATTGAAATAAAAGAGCTGGAGAAACTTATTGAAACAGGAGAAATGCTGGAGCAGGCAGAAGCAAGATTAAGAGAAGATGATACGGTAAATGATCTAATATTAAGGTATGAAGAACTCTTAAAAGATATTCTCAGACAGCAGGATGTCCTAGATTATAAAGCTTTACTGGAAAAAGCTGATGTATTCAATCCGAAAGAAGCAGTATCATCATATAATCGTGAACAATGCTTATACCATATGCAGTTAAAGAGAGAAAGGCTTGCTATAGTTAATGCCCATCTGGAAAACTATATTAAGTCTGATGAGCAGATAGCGTCACAACAAGAAAAAATATCGCAACTGAAAGACAATATTTCTGTACTTAAAGAAAAACAGAAAGCTTTAGAGTATGCAATCAATGGTATAGAGGAAGCTTCAAGACAGATGAAAGAAGATATAATTCCCAAAATGAACCAGAAGATGAGTGAGTATCTGTACATGATAACTGCTCAAAAACATGATAGCTTGCTAACAGGAAGCACAATGGATTTAAACACAGAGCATAATAATGCTATACGTTCAGCATATAGTTTTTCAGATGGTACATTAAGACAGATGTATCTTGCTTTCCGCCTTGCTGCATCCAAAGTATTTTCATCAAAAACAGTTTCTCCGATTTTCATGGATGAGACTCTGGTTTATTATGATAAGGATAGAAAAAAAAGCACTTTTGATTTTATATACGAGCTAAGTACAGATATTCAGATATTGTTTTTTGCAACGGATATAGAAAATAATCTATTAAAGAACAAGGATGTTACGGTTATAACCTTAATCTGATAAAAATCTATTTTGCACTGAAAGTACGCAGGAATTCTACTTTGCAGCTGCAATCCCTGCCGTTATTAACTCCTGTGTCCTTACATATTTCACAATCATATTTTCTGGTAAGGTAGTCCTCTGCTATGTTGTTATGCTTGAACAGAAGAGACATCTCATAACTTTTATTCTTAATTTCCTCAGCAATAGCTTTCTTATCCGGAGAGAAAGCCTGTTTGAAATGAAGGTCGTTTATTTCATTATAAAGTTTTTCAATCTGTGGTGATTTTTTGAATATTTCTGCTTTTCTGTTTTCAAAGAGCATAGAATTCTTCATATTAATACTCTGGTAATGCTCCTGGACCATCATACGAAGGTCATTAGGAGACAAATCTCTGATTGCTTTCTCTTTTTCCAGATCATCTATGTTCTTGAACTCATTTTCATACCATGTAGAAAGAATCTTATCGACATATGCGATATTCGGATTTGCTATCTTAACAGTCTTTTTTAATGCTTCTTCGATTATTTCAAAACTATAATGATATTCATTAAACCATTTGTTGATTAAATCTGTTTCATACTGTGTGAATGCAGTCTTTCTGTTTAAGGCTTTGAGTATCTTATTCTGAACGTCTTTCATCTTATCGCGTTCATTAAATAAAGCTTCCAGATCAAAAACAGTTTTAACCCCATTTTCAAACCAGTCCTTAGCTACAGTCTCTATATAATTACGTGTTAACGCTCCTTTTTCATTGCTTATAGAGAAAAGCATGACCATGACAGGATCCTCAAACCTATATTTTTTAAACCACTGTTCTATACAGCCATACATATATATAGGCATATTGCCATCAAAGAACTGATCGTTTATAGCAGATATGACAGACTCTTTTTCTCCTAAATCTTCTGGTTTTATTGATGTTCTTTCTTTATATAATCTGTCTATCTCAATTCCCTTAATGTCATTAATGAATATGTCGCGGCCGTTTATGGATATCAAGTGCTTTTTTATCAGTTCCTCAAGAACAACTGTAAGTTCTGTTTCTTCAATGTCCAGACGTTTTACAACTTTAAATATATCCATAGTTCTTTCTGTTTTTTCCAAGAAACAACAGAATGCATATACCTTTACTGCCTGCGGAGATAGTAGCGGCAGATACTCGGATAAGAAGATGTCTGGTATTAATGTGTCGGAGTACAATATGGATTTGCTGTCAAACTTATCTTTCATGAGTATTTCCTTTGTTTGCTTATTATATATAAAAAAACAATTCAAGTAAACGGATAGAAGATATATATTTCGCCTGAATGTAAAATGACCTTGAAAAAGTATGAAAAAAGTATTAATATACATGTGCGTGCGCCTGTAGCTCAATTGGATAGAGCGTTTGACTACGGATCAAAAGGTTGGGGATTCGAACTCTCTCAGGCGCGCCAGAAGAAAAACATGCAGAAATGCATGTTTTTTTGCGTTTGGGGGGAAAATCATATTTATTATAGAATATTAGCAAATATTTACCATATAATTCCTATAAAATGTCACATTAATAGCGTTTTACTATATTTTTATTGGGTTTATAATTTAAGTGTCAAACAGATTTTAATATATGAACGAGCGGGATCTTGAATAATTAATTTGAGTAATCAGCCGGCTAAGAAGTAAACAAATTTGAAAGGAGATCATGATTTATAACAGATAATCATGTAAGAGACTATGAAAAGAAGAACATTAATAAGCTTATCCCTTTTAGTAGTTGTAATTCTATCATTACTGCTCACAACATCATGTACGCCATATGGAGATAGGTTTTCACCATCAATCAATAATGCGAATGCCTTAGAAGACAGATATGTTATTAAAGAATTAGAATATACCATTGCTACATATGGAGGGGACCCTATCAAAAAGCCCATGGTATCTCAGTTTAACAATATTAGCAGACAGAAAACCT
>JBAZFL010000280.1:1184-2843 GCA_041653455.1 Clostridia bacterium | reverse complement strand
AATTATACCAGTATGAATAAAAAATGATAGGTTAAAACTGATATTTCTATTGACTTCAAGCAAAACAGAAATATAATTCAATTAGTGAACTATTCATTTACTTAATCAATAAGGAGAAACAAAAATGACTAAGAAATCAGGTTTAAATGAAGAGCTTCTCAATGCGATTCACAAATTCACCATAACATTACGTCGAAAAAGAATGTCTGCTGATGTTGCATTTCACGAATTTGTAGTACTTAGAAGTATTCTGAAGATGCAGACAGAAAAAAATACTTCTGTTTATCCTTCTGATTTAAGCCATAAATTAAATCTCTCAAGGTCTTATGTAACTGCAGTACTGAACTCATTAGAGGACAGGAAACTTATTGAAAGAACCCTTGATACCGATGACAGACGCAGGATTTTAGTATGCATAACTGACAAAGGCCTCCAAATATTTGAAGATATGGCAAAAAAAGAACTGGAACAAGCAGATATGCTTATATCCGGATTAACTGATGAAAAAACTTTGAATTTAATATTGCTTCTGAATCAGGCTAGTGAAATTCTGGAGAAAGAGGAGGATAAATAGTGGTTAAAATACTTAAATTCTTAAAAAAGGACTGGTGGAAAGTTGCTGTAGTGCTAGCCTTAACTTTCGCTCAAGCGATGGCTAATCTTTATCTGCCGAGCTATATGTCTGATATCGTAAATACAGGTATACCATCTGGTGATACACCATATATTCTAAAAATAGGAGGTATAATGCTTGCTGTTGCACTAATCGGTATTATATGCCAGATTATTGCACGATTCATTTCTTCCAGAGTTTCTGCTAAATTCTCAGCAGATATACGATATGCTGTATTTACACGGGTTGAATCCTTCTCTTTGACCGAGTTTGACAAATTTTCCACAGCTTCCCTTATAACAAGATGCACTAATGACATAACTCAGGTACAGCATTTTCTTGACATGACTTTACGTATGGCTATCTCAGCTCCTATGATGGCTATAGGAGGCATTATAATGGCAATACGTTATGGACAAGGCCTTTCATGGATACTGATAATATCCTGTACGGCTATTGTTGCAGTAATGGGATTGAATTTTATTTTTACTGTACCTAAATTCAAACAGATGCAGATAAATGTTGACAAGCTTAATCTTATTACCAGAGAAAACCTAAGCGGAATCAGAGTCATAAGAGCTTTTAACGCACAAAAAACTCAGGATGACAAGTTTAATGATGCAAATGTTTCTTTAACAAGACTACATCTTGTTATCGGCCGGATAATGGCTATACTTCAGCCCATGACGATATTTATTATGAATATTACAACAGTAGTTGTATTATGGCTTGGATCCGCTCTTGTAGCAGATTCATCTATACAAGTCGGTGATCTTATGGCTTTTATCCAGTATGTAATGCAGATAATGTTCAGTTTTCAGATGTTAAGCATGACATTCATGATAATTCCTAGAGCTATGGTTTCGATTAAAAGAATAAATGAGATACTCGAAACAGAACCTGTTATAAAAAATCCTTTACAAGAGGATCTTCAAACACCAATAGCAACAGGTTTAATTGAATTTTATGATGTTACATTCATATATCCGAATGCATTAGAACCAGCCTTGAAGAATGTTTCTTTTACAGCAAAACCTGGTGAATTA
>JBAZFL010000280.1:0-1174 GCA_041653455.1 Clostridia bacterium | reverse complement strand
CAAACAGTTTAGCACGCATGAATTAAGAGAACGTATAGGTTATGTTCCACAGAAAAATATTCTTTTCTCCGGAACCATAGAGAGCAATATTGGTTTTGGTCGAAATGTAACTAATGAAGAAATAACGCAATCTTCTCATATTGCTCAGGCAGCTGAATTTATTAATGATAAAGAAGATGGATATAATCATAATATCGCTCAGGGAGGAATGAATGTATCAGGAGGCCAAAAGCAGCGACTTTCTATTGCCCGCGCACTTATAGGTTCTCCAAAAATATATATCTTCGATGATAGTTTTTCATCATTGGATTTTCAGACTGAGTCAAAACTCAAATCTGCATTAGCAAGCATGACTATAAATTCTACAGTCATTCTTATTACTCAGAGAGTCAGTACTATCATGAATGCAGACCAGATTATTGTTCTTGATTCTGGAAAAATTGTAGGAATTGGAAAGCATAATGATCTATTAGAAACATGCAGCATTTATTATGAGATAGCTTCATCACAACTGACAAAGGAGGAACTGTTATGACAATGCCAAATAAAAGCAGTGATAAATTTGACAGACCTGTCCCAGGTCCAAGAGGCGGGCCAAGAGCTACAATGAGACTTGTAGAAAAACCAAAAGATTTCAAGGGAACCATGAAAAAATTATTTCTGTACTTGAAGCCATATTGGTTTTTGCTTCTTATATCTATGCTATTTTCAGTCGCTTCGACAATTTTCAATGTACTTTCACCTAGACAAATGGGACTTATTACCACTGAACTGTATATTGGAGTCATGCAAAAAAACGGTCAGATTGATTTTATTTATATTGCTCGTATTATACTGTTCCTGATATTTCTACATATAGGATATTCTTTATTTCATGTTGTACAAGGTTTTATATCTAATAAAGTTTCTCAAAAAATAGGATATGAACTAAGAAAAAACATGGCTGATAAGTTTAATAAACTTCCTTTAAGCTATTTCGATACTAATCTTCATGGTGATATTTTGAGCCGTGTTACTAATGATATTGATACCATAACTATGACTTTTAATCAGAGCTTGTCACAGATAACATCAACAGTTACACAAATTATCGGTGTTTTAGTAATGATGCTGTTGATTTCACCTCTGATGACCGGTGTCACAATTATTATTGTTCCTCTCACCTCTCTCTTTG
>JBAZFL010000279.1:0-2873 GCA_041653455.1 Clostridia bacterium | reverse complement strand
TGAAGTAGAGTCCAAACTATCATGTCCTGAAATAGCATCAAGTACCAGAGCATTATCATATACTGTTCTCGTCATAGGCCCTATCTGGTCAAGTGAAGAAGCAAAAGCTATAAGGCCATATCTGGATATAGTCCCGTAAGTAGGCTTCATACCTACAACATTGCAGAATGATGCCGGCTGTCTTATCGAACCGCCCGTATCAGAACCTAAAGCGAAAAGGGTTTGTTCTGAAGCGACCGCAGCAGCAGATCCTCCTGAACTTCCACCGCAGGATTTTGAGAGGTCATATGGGTTATATGTCTTATGGAAGTATGATGATGTTGTTGTAGAACCCATTGCAAATTCATCCATGTTAAGTTTTCCAAGAAGTATCATTCCGTTATCATTTAACTTTTCATAAACTGTCGCATTATATGGTGGGATAAAATCGCGAAGCATTTTTGATGCGCATGTGGTTAAAATTCCTTTTGTACATATATTATCCTTTAAAGCTCCAGGAATTCCATATAGAGGAGGAATACTGCTTTTTCTAGTTAATCCTTCATCCAGGAATCTCGCTCTTTTTTCTGCTTCTTCTACAGTAACAGTAATATATGCTTTTATCTTTTCATTCCGCTTTTCTATGTTTTCCAAATATGCTGCTGTTATTTCCATACAGGATATTTCCTTGTTTGCTATATGCTTATGCAAAGACATGATATCTAAATTTAATATATCTTTCATAATCATGCCTCCTTCCTTACTACTTTGGGTACTTTTATATATCCGTTTTCCTGAGTTTTTGAATTTGCAAGCATATCTTCCCTATTATTTGTATTTGCAGCTATATCGTCCCTGAAGACATTTATAGCTTCATCTGCAATTATTGATTCATCTATAGATGAAGTGTCAATATCCATAATATTCCCCGCAAATGCTATAATATCAGCCATATCTCTTTCCAGATTCTTCTTTTCCTTTTCGGACAAAGTAAGCTTTGCAAGATCTGAAAGTTTTTCAATTGGTATTTTCGGTATATTATGTTTCTTTGTGTTCATCTCAGTTTGCCCCTCGCATGATATGTGTAATATCTTGAGCTGGTGATCTTCCACCGTATCCGGCGTGTCAGACATCAAGCAGGACCCATCTTTTATTTTTGGAAACGCTATTACATCCCTCAATGAAGATGCTCCTGACAGTATCATGATAAGCCTGTCCAGTCCAAAAGCAAATCCTCCATGTGGCGGAGTCCCATAACTGAATGCTTTTACGAAGAAACCGAATTTAGACTGGATCTGTTCAGGAGTGAATCCCAGCGCTTCGAACATAAGGTTTTGAACATTGCTGTCATGTATCCTTATTGAACCGCTGCCAAGTTCCGTTCCGTTTAATACTATATCATATGCTAATGCCCTTATACGGTCTTTATCAGTAAGCATGTATCCTATATCCTCAGGATTTGGACAGGTAAACGGATGATGAGCTGCAACATATCTTTGTTCTTCTTCTGAATATTCAAACAGAGGAAAGTCCGTAATAATCGCAAAATAAAATTTATTCATGTCTGTTAGTCCAAGGAATTTAGCAATATGCAGCCTTAACTGGCCAAGTATCTTCCTTGCATTTTTTATCGTGTCTGCACAGAAAAGTATGAAGTCGCCTGGTTTTGCGTCTGTCAACCTAAGCATCTCGTCCATATCTGTTTTAGATATGTATTTAGTCAGTATTGAATATATCGAACCATCAGATTGTATTGCTATCCAAGCCATTCCTTTCGCACCATAGTTCTCTGCTTCTTTTGTAAGCTGTTCTATTTCGCTTCTTGTCATGGATGCTCCGCCTTTATAGTTAATTGCACGTACAGTCTCAGCTTTCTTGAAAATTGAGAAATCTGTACGACTTGCAATTTCAGTTAAATCCTTAATACTTAAATCAAACCTAAGATCCGGTTTGTCTGTCCCATATCTGTCCATGGATTCTTTATATGTCATCCGTAGAAAAGGTTCATGAATGTCCAGCTTAATTGTCTGCTTAATAATATGTTTGAACATTTTTTCCAGATGTACCAGTATGTCTTCCTGAGTGACAAAACTCATTTCCATATCCACCTGAGTAAATTCCGGCTGTCTGTCTGCTCTTAGATCTTCATCTCTGAAACACCTGGCTATCTGGTAATATCTGTCCATTCCTCCTACCATCAGTAGCTGTTTGAATATCTGAGGTGACTGAGGGAGCGCATAGAACTTACTAGGATGAACCCTGCTAGGTACAAGATAATCTCTTGCACCTTCTGGGGTAGATTTCGTAAGTATCGGAGTTTCCACTTCAATGAAACCATTTTCCTCAAGATATCTCCTGATAACGCTTACAGCTTTATGCCGGAATAAAAGATTTTCAGATATTCCACTTCTTCTGATGTCAAGATATCTGTATTTAAGCCTGAGTTCCTCTTTAACGCAAACCTCATCATCAATTGCAAAAGGAAGACTTTGACATTCTGATAATATTTCTATTTTAAGAGCTTTAAGCTCTATCGTACCTGTCCTGATTTTGGGATTGTATGTTTCTTTTCCCCTTATCTTTATATACCCGCTTATCTCCACTACAGATTGCAGTTTAACCTGTTCTGCAAGTAAAAAAACTTCAGGAAGCACATCATTCGCATCAAAAACAGTCTGTAAAACTCCCTCTCTGTCTTTTATGTCAATGAATATGACGCCTCCCATGTCCCTTTTGGTCAAAACCCACCCATTCGCAGTGACCTGGCTGTTCACATAACTTTCGTTAAATAATCCGCAATACTCTGTTCTTTTCATGTTTTACACCTTTCTTGCAACAAAAAACCTTCCGTCGCCTAAATACTGCTATCTAGGGACGAAAGGTCTGTTAACATT
>JBAZFL010000278.1:0-2890 GCA_041653455.1 Clostridia bacterium | reverse complement strand
GGTTTTAACCAGTATATACGTTGTTCTTCGGGATATTCGGACAATATCTGGTTCGCATAACCTAAAGCCAGTATATAATCTTCGCTAGCTTCTGCTTCATGGAATTTGGTATATAGATCATCAACTGTTAAAACCGGCTCTTCACTTGGAATTATTTCAGTAACTATAGGATCAAGAGAAGGTTCCGAAGAGGGACTTTCAATAGTTGCATCTGATACTGATGGAGACTCGCTTGGAGTCCTATTAAAATTGCATCCTGACAAAAGAATAATCGCTATTAACAGAATGGATAGGAATAATCTTCTTTTCATGTATTTACCCCGTTTTAAATTTCAATGTATTTTATTAAATTATATCATTTTAATAATTGTAAATATACTATTTTGTAATGATCGAAATTAACATCAAACGAACAATAATATGGACATAACTATATACGAATGATAGAATAACTATAGTTCATTTATTTAGAAGACATAAAACATCAGGGAAATATATCGATTACCTGTAAAGGGGCAATCAAAGTATATATACAAGGAGGGAATTTATATGAAAAAGACATATACGCCGAATATCCATCGGTATAATCCGCCTAAATGGTTTTGTGATGCGGATTTCGGTATTTTTATCCATTGGGGAGCATCAAGCATACCGGCATTCGCGCCAGTTGATGTTGATGATTACGGGACTTTGATGAAGGAAAAGCCAATGAGTTATGTTTTTGCGAACATGCCATATGCTGAGTGGTATCCAAATAGCATGAAGTTTCCCGGAAGTCCTGCTCAGGTTTATCATGAAAAAAACTTCAAGGATAAGCCATATGACTATTTCGTAGAAGAATTTAAAAAGCATGCAAAGAATGTGGATGTGGAAAAATGGGCAGAACTGTTCCAAGAATCCGGAGCTAAATATGTGGTTGTAGTAAGCAAGCATCATGACGGGTTTGTTATGTTTGATACAAATATAAGGCATCCTAAAAAAGAAGGATGGCATCTGGATTTTGATTTTGTAGGCAATCTTGCTACGGCTGTACGTAAAAGAGGAATGAAATTCGGTGTATATTACTCTTCATTAATTGACTGGTCATTCAAAGACAGAAGAATCGACAGCGCAGGAGCTCTTTTCATGGGCCAGGATAATTCCAAACTCTATCGTGATTACTGCCTTGACCAATGGGTAGAAATAATTGACAGATATATGCCAGACGTATTATGGAGTGATATCGGATATCCGACAGATAACAGACTTGAGGATCTTTTTCATTATTACTACAGTAAAGTACCAGAAGGCGTAGTAAATGACAGATGGGGGCAGTGGCCGAACTTGCTGAGAAACAAGATTGGTGAAAATTTAATAAACAAAGGTGCTAAGGCTACACTTGAAAAGAACTCAGACGTAGTTCTTGACACAAAGTATTATGATTTCAGAACACTGGAATACAATACGAACTGGCAAGAAAGCGATATATGGTTCGAAGTCTGCAGAGGAATGGATAAGTCATTCGGATTCAATCAGTACAGCAGACCTCAGGACTATATAACCCCTGAAGAAGTAATAAAGATAATAAATGATATATACCCGAAGAAGGGACGTTTGCTGCTTAACGCCGGACCAGATAAATATGGTGTCATACCTGAATATCAGGTTGAGATTCTCAAGAAAGTCGGTGAAAGATAATGAACGAAAAACATAAAAAATATTTACGTAAACAGTTGTTATATAACTTCCTCGTTAATGGAATCCTTAACGGTATTATCGCTTATTTCATGAATTTAAGTAAGAGTGCACAGCTTGAGGCTTATACAATGCAGGAGAACCGTGTTAACCTGATTATCGATATTGCTATTACAGCAATTATTTTCGCTTGGCTTATAGCATGGTCAATAAATTCAAGTTCAAAGCAAGCTGGAGTATATGCATCAATTAAACCAGCTAATAAATTCCAGGCATGGATGGGAGAATGGTTCCGTATTCCAGCAAGATACGGCTGGATATGGTGTATAGCCGTTGTCCCTGCACTGTTTCTAGTTACACTTCTTGGTCTTGAAATATTCAACGTTACAAAATTCACTTTATGGGGCTGGACACTATACAAGACAGGATATACTGCTGTTATGGGCGCTGTGTTTGCATACATATTCATAAAGAGTGCGGCATATGGCAACTATGCTTATCTTGTTAAATGGAAGAAGAGGTGATTCTAATGCTAAGGATGGGTTCTGTCATACAAGTAAAGACGGACAAACTGGAAGAGTATAAGAAACTGCATGCAGATGCCTGGCCGGGAGTTCTTGATATGATAAAAAAGTGCAACATCCGCAACTACTCAATATTTTACAGAGACGGTCTGCTTTTTAGCTATTTTGAATACATAGGAGATGATTACGATTCCGATATGGAAAAAATGGGAGCTGACCCTCTTACAAGAAAATGGTGGGCATTGACAGACCCCTGCCAGATACCAGTATCTTCTGCAAAGGAAGGCGAATGGTGGGCTTCTATGGAGGAAGTGTTCCATACTGATTAATAACCATATAGAAAAGGTAATAGCATGAATTCTAGAGAGCGTATACTTACATCTATTAATCATAAAGAACCAGATCAAGTACCATTGGATTTAGGATCTACTCCCAGTTCCAATATATCTGCAATCGCTTACAATAATCTGAAAAAATACCTTGGAATAAATACAGGACATACCAGGATATATGATGTCGTACAGCAGCTTGCCCAGCCAGCGGATGATATATTACAAAGGTTCGGAGTGGATGTGCTGGATATAGGACGGGCTTTCAATACTCTTGATACTGACTGGTATGATGTAAAACTATGTGATGGCAGCATTGCCCAGTATCCTTCATGGTTTAAGCCTGTAGAAACCAAAGAAGGC
>JBAZFL010000277.1:0-2893 GCA_041653455.1 Clostridia bacterium | reverse complement strand
TGTCGCTCCTATAGTGATTAATTAGTAGCCATTTCTACTTTTGTCCATTCCAGATTCCCTGAACCTATATCAGCCTTGATGATGTAATACAGATTGGGAGTCGAACTACTTGATATCTCCCTGAAAAAAACTTTATCATCTGTTTCAAATGTATATCCTGTTATATCAACTCCTAAGGATGTTATACCGATAAAATCAATTATTTCACCTTCATGATTGTAAATAAACAGTCCTCTTTTCTCTTCAGGTATGCCCAGATTTTTGTCAGTAATGCTGACATAGTTAACTATGTAGATATATTCACTGCCATATGTTGCTCCCCCTCTCTCATAAGAAGGATCAGTTTTCTTTACCACTACATGATTCATATCTTCCTTGTTCATCTTCATGAACCCTTTATCAGCCTGAAACCAGTAGAATGTCTCCGGATCAGGTGTATAAATAGTCGCTATATATTTACATGCTTCCGTATAATCTGGAAATACTGTAATGTATTCTTCAGTTAAAAAATTATACCCTTTAAGTGAATATGTCCCATCTTCTTCTGATTTTTCTGTATAAAACAACCAGTACTTAGTTAGTCTAAACTCATTTACATCACCAGTAGCAATTATTTTTACTTCGCTATCTTTATCCAATGTTGTAGTATACAGAGTTGTTAAAACATAGTCCCTACTTGTATCAATAGACCTAAATCTGATTAATATATTGTTTGCTGACATCTGATAAGCATAATTAGCGCTTGTAGTGAAATTCTCAATGGTAATTTTTTTAATTTCTTCTCTTTCTTTTCCCATAAGATTCATCCTGCTTAATGTAATTGCATTGTCTTTATAACCTGAAAGATAGTAAATATAGTTATCGTAAGTAAATATCTCAGAGACTCTGCTGATATATGCACTGCAAGCTGGGCTTTTGTGTTCACATGCTGGATCAAAACATAATTAGTTCCATTCATCCTCATCATTCAGATAGTATATCTTTTCATTGGCAACTGTATATACTCCCTGTTTTGTTATGGCATATGAACCGGTAACAGGTATAAGATCATTGTAATTAAAGTCTGGTTCGTTTGAGTTATTTTGCGAAGGTTCAGGCGTGTAACCATTCCTGCTGCATCCTGTAATCAACAGAAGAAGCACTAATGTCAACAAAATCAGTTTTATATCTCTTCTCATATCATGCCGCCCCTTTAGTTAATTATTATCCACTTCATATCCTCTGTCCCTATATCCTTTTTAGCTATACAATAATTCGCAAGCATAGGTTTATCGAGAATGTTCATAAAATAAACATATTCTTCTGTTGCAAATGCATAACTTATATACCCTCTAATATCTTTAGTAGACAGATAATCCACATAGTTCCCGCTGTGATCATAAACATATAGACCTTTTTTGTCATCTTCGATCCCGGAGTCTTTATCAAGATATGGATTGGTGTTTACAATATACACATACTTATCATCATAACAGCCTGCACCTGCAAGAGTATCATTATCAGCCGGATTCAATAATTGCTTTTCTTCTGTCAGTAAATCCATCTGATAAAAACCTTCATTCATTAAAAACCACAAAGCAGTATGATCATCATTAAGATAAATACTGGCCAAATATGGCATTATTTTTCCAAAATCACTGAATACAATCTGTTTGAACTTAGTTTCAATGTTATATGCGATAAGCGTTTCAGTCCCATCTATAGTCTCAATAAAGAACAGCCAGTTACCTGTAAGCTTATACAGGCTTATGTCACCGGAATAGATCATATCAACCGTTGTATCAAAATCCAGTGTTGTCATATATATAGCTGTATATGAATCATCAGCTTCATATGTTCTAAGTGATACCACAAGAATATCTGATGACATGTGAAACCTTACAGTCTGACTTGATAGTGATGAAGGCAAATCCAATTCCTTTATAACAACCCTGTCTCTTCCTGTCTGGGACATTCTGCATAAACTATACTTATTATTCGAATTATCTATATAGTACAGATAATTGTCATATGAGAATATAACAGTCGGTGGTTCTAAAAATGCACTACAGTTAGGATTATCATGTTCACATGAAGGGTCCAGACATAAAATATTCCACTCATTATATGCATTCAGGTGATAGATCTTCTGATCAGAAACAGTATATACACCAGTCTTAGCCCAGGCAAAAACCCCTTCTGATATTATGTAATCGTTATAGTCAACACCATTACCAATACTATCCGGGTTTAATGAATCAACAGCCGGAGTATTGCTGCAGCTGACTAATAGTAAGAATAATATAAGAAATAATAACAGTACTTTTTTCATGAAGCACCCTTTTAACATTCTGCAAGATTTATTATACAAATTATAGCATATTAGTACTTACCAGTAAACTAGCAATCTGTCTGGTATAGTTAAGATATTAAAATTGAAATATTGACAATATAACGGTATACCGATATAATGAACATGATAGGAGGTGTTCATATGCTGATTCCGGAATTGCTTGAAAGCAAAAACATGACTTTATACAAATTATCAAAAAACAGTAGTATTCCTTATTCTACTGTTAATGATATCTACCATGAAAGAACAAGCCTAGATAAGTGCTCAGCAGAAACAGTATATAAGTTGTCCAAAGAACTTAACATCAGCATGGAAGAGCTTCTTATGCCTTACTTAAGAGAACGAATTAGCTTTGAACTCTTCAAGAGCAATGTTTGCCATAAGTTGAAAGAATTAGGTGATACCGATTTCATCATAGAAACCCTCAAAGAAGATGATATAGGCAAACTGTACCGACGCAAATGGTATCCTGAGAGTCTATACTTACTTGCGATGCTTGATTATGTAAGTCGGGAAAATAATGTACCTCTTTGCACAAAGTATGAGTCATTACGTAAAGTA
>JBAZFL010000276.1:0-2898 GCA_041653455.1 Clostridia bacterium | reverse complement strand
AATGCCGAGAAAAAAGATGGATTTTGATATATCTGTCGTTGATATTGTTAAGGATTACAGAGATAAAGTAAAATCAGTAATAAAGGTTTTAACCGCGCAGCTATATGATTCTGAAGTGAATATAAAGAATGATTGCGTTTTTATGCATTGCACGATAATGAAATTTATTGAAACTATAATAAGAACAAATGAGAAATACTCCAAAATAAAAATTAAGGCAAAACTGATTGATTATGCAGATATGGAACATATGGCCTTGAAGTGTTTGAAATCTGGAGCCAATTTATTATACAAAGAGAAGTTTAAACACATTCTAATTGATGAATACCAGGATTTCAATTTCATACAGGAAAATATAATTAATTTAATAAGCAACAAAAATAATGTGTTTGCTGTTGGAGACTTAAAGCAAAGTATTTATAAATTCCGAAATGCTCAGACAGCAATATTTAAAGAGAAATCTACGAGATTTTGTAATTTCAATGAAGGCCGCAAATTAAGTTTAAGCTATAATTTCAGAAGCAGAAAGAAAATACTTAATTATGTAAATGAAATATTTTCCAACATAATGAATGAAGATTTTGGCGAAGTAGAGTATGGTGATGAAGAAAAATTAATGTACGGAGCATTTCAATATTCAGATGAACTCGATAACAGTGATTATCTTCCATCAGTAATAAAAATCAGATTTGATAAATCAGATGACATAATTAATTCAGATATAACACAGAATGAAGCGGAAGTATATATTGTAGCGGATCAGATAAAGAAAGTTATTGAAAGCAAGATGAAAATTCATGATAGCATCTCGAATAAATTCAGACCTGTCAGATCATCTGATATTGTGATATTGATGAGATCTGTTAATGCTTATGCAAAACAATACTGTGAAATATTGAACAAATGTGGAATTTTAGCTCATTGTGAACAAAATATTGAGATATTAGATAAAAAAAGCATATCTGATTTATTAGCTCTGCTAAATATAATCGATAATCCATATCAGGACATATATCTTGTACAGATAATGAAAAATGAAGTATATAACTTTAATGAGTCGGAGCTTGCTTTTATAAGAAGAGGGAAGTATGGTTTATATGATGATCTCGTATCATATCCCGAGAACGATAAATTAAAACTTAAAATTGCTAGATTTTTGAACGACATAAAAGATATGTGGATGTTTTCACAGAGAAACACTGTTGAAAAAACTATATATTATGCTATGACTAAGTCAGGTATATACTATTTGAGCAAGGAACAGCATCTGCTTAAGAAATTTTATGTACTTTCTGTAGAGTGTCTTCAAAAAGGTATTGATGATTTGTCCAGTTTTTTAAATTTTATCAAGTCAAAGAGTAAGAAAGATCTTACTATAATATCTGATGTAATGGGAACAGAGGAAAATGAATCTGTTCGTATTATGAGTATACATAAGAGTAAAGGTCTTGAATTTCCAGTTGTAATACTGACAGGTTGCTCAAGAGGATTCAATATAGAAGATACAAAAAAAAGACTTATAATTGACAGAAATCTGGGTATAGGATCAGATTATATTAATTGTGAAAATAAGACCTACCATAAACATATTACTAAGAATGCTTTATCATTAAGTATAAAGAAGCAGAACCTATCAGAAGAAATGAGAATTCTATATGTAGCTCTTACGAGAGCAAAAGAAAAACTTATTATTACTGGTATAGATAAACAGACAGAACCTGCATATGTACCTGAAGATGCAAAGAACTATTTTGATTGGATATTGCCTAATACTGATAAATCTTTGATACAGACTATTACTGAAGCAGAATGTGATATAAAAATAAGTGAACTTACAAAAAGAAGTGAGCTAGCTGATAATTGTAATATGAAAGTATTTGATTCGTCTTTTTACCAGGATATAATGAAAAAAATCTCATTTGAGTATCCATATAATGAAGAAATTAAATTAAACAGAAAGCTGTCTGTAACAGAATTAACTAAATATCAAAGCAAGAATTATAGTATTGAAGATTTTTATGACCAGTATCACACAAATCCAAAAAAACAACCTTCTTTTTTAGATAAAAGCCAAAAATCAATTAATGCAGCTAAAAAGGGAACGATAATGCATAAGATAATGGCATCCGTTGATTTAAAAAAGTTAAACGATCCAAACTACATATCTTATTTGAAATCAAAAATAGGTGAGAATGAATATATTAACAATTTAATTTCGTTTATCAGTACACCTATATATAACGAAATAATAGACGCTGAAACTATTTTTCAGGAAAAAGTGTTTTTTATGCCTGTAAATACAAGCTATATCGAATCTTTTACCGGTCATCATTTTGAAAAAGATCATATTATTCTATTACAAGGAGTTATAGATTGCTTTTTTATTAAGAATGGTTTTGGGACAATTATTGATTACAAAACTGATAAGATAAAAAAAGGTCAGGAAGAACAACATGCGTTGAAATATAAAAATCAATTGGATATATATGCAAATGCTATTGAAAATATAATGGGTATAAAAATAAGCAACAAAATTATACATTTCTTTGAAACGAATACTAATATTGATCTAAATCTGATATAATTACAAAAATATCTTTTTTTAAAAAGAGGATAAGAGTGATTATGGAGAATTTTAAAGCAAGCTTAGAAACAGAAATAAAAGTAATGATTACGAAAGAAGAATATGAAAATCTTTTTGCAAAAGCGCATAATATTTTTTCACAGATAAACCATTATTACAAACTGACAGAGGATTTATGTATCAGGCTACGTAAAATAAACAGCGAGTATTTCATTCAATATAAAAAGAATAATGAAACAATACCATTAACCGGATTAAAGGATAAAACAGAATATTCAATGAAAATAACTGAATCAGATTATATAATTATTAAG
>JBAZFL010000275.1:0-2925 GCA_041653455.1 Clostridia bacterium | reverse complement strand
GCTACTGCGATCAGAAAATCAATCCTGTCACATACTGACAATATTTCTTGTATTTCAGACAATGTTCCATCTTCAACACATGATATTTTAAAGAATTACAGTGAGAATATGAAGTTCGGATATTTGAATGCTTTTGAAGACATAATTTTTTATTCATTGGTTTCCAAAAACAACAGAGAAATTAAAAAATATCCTCTTGTAAACGAGGGTATAGAGAATCTTTTAAGAAAAAATATTAATTCCGGTAAATCAATCAATGAATTCATACAATCATGTTCAACTAAAAGATATCCGGTTACGAGAATTCAAAGACTGCTTATGCATATTATGTTAGGTACAGATAAGGATATTTTCAATAAATTTAAAAGACCTGCTTATGTACGTGTCTTAGCAAGTAAAGATAAATCTTTGCTGTCACTTATTTCCATGAATTCCAAAATTCCTATTGTAACCTCATTAAAAAAATCTTATGACAATGCTGATATTCACATGAAAACCCTTATTGAATTTGAGAATAAAGCTTGCGACATTTATAACATGATCTGCCTAAAAGATAGATGCCGGTATTCAAATGAATTTTCGATTATGCCTAAAATCTAGTTAACTTTTATTTAAATAGAAATAATACAAAAAAAAGAGTTGCGCACTAATTTCTTATTGCTACAACTCTTATTTGTCACAAATAAACTGACTAGTTCAATACTGATTTAGCAGCCTGCTCTGCAGCACTTGCGGCATCAGGAGTATATATGTCAGCACCGATAGATTTTTTGTATGACTCATTAACAGGAGCTCCACCAACCATTATAGTAAGTTTGTCTCTTATTCCTTTTTCAGTTGCTACTTTAACTACATTAGCCATTTCACCCATAGTAGTAGTAAGAAGAGCTGAGCATGCAATTATTTGAGCATTATTGTCAATTGCTCCTTGAACGAATTGTTCTGCTGAAACATTAACTCCTAAATCTATAACTTCGAAACCTTTACCTTCCATCATCATTTTTACAAGATTCTTGCCGATATCATGTAAGTCTCCAAGAACTGTACCAATAACAACTTTTCCTATTGATTCCACTCCAGCTTCAGCTAATAAAGGTTTGATCAATGTAGTTCCAGCATTCATTGCTCTTGCTGCTACTAATACATCAGGAACATATAATTCGTTGTTCTTGAATTTTTCGCCAACGATATCCATACCTGCTAGCAGTCCTTTATTCAGGATATCTTTAACAGACAGTTTTTCGTCAATAGCCTGTTGTACTAATGCTTCCACATCTTTCTTGCGGCCTTTTTGCAGTGCCAGTGAAATATCATCAAAAATCATAATTTTAAATCCTCCGATTACTTTCAAATTAGTATCTATTAAACCAAATAATGCTGAATTTTGCAACATCAAATTTGATTATTTAAGAATAAACTTAAAATATTTCTTTTTTCCCTTTCTTAAAAGTAGTTCTCCATCAGTAAACATATCATTTTTAATCTGTAATTTGAAATCTTCTACCAGATTATTATTTACTAATACGCATTTTTCCTGAATCAGTCTTCTGCCTTCACTCTTAGATTGTATAAATCCTGCTGAAACAAGAGCATCAAGAATATCGTATCCGCTATTTAATATGCTCTCATTTATTTCCAAAGAAGGCATATTCTGGGCTTGTCCGATATTTGAAAATAAGGCTCTTGAAGCTTCCTGAGCATCGTTTGCTTTCTGAAGACCATGAACAATTTTCGTAACCTCAAATGCGAGAACTTCTTTCGCAGTATTTATCTTTTCATCTTTGAGTTGCGATAACTCATAAATATTCTCCATTGGAACAAAAGTAAGAAGTTTTAAACATTTAATGACTTCTGCATCATCAATATTCCTCCAGTACTGATAAAAATCAAATGGTGAGGTTTTGTTTTCATCTAGCCAAACTGCACCTTTTTCTGTCTTCCCCATCTTCTTTCCTTCATTAGTTGTTAGAAGATTAAATGTCATTCCATAAGATTCATCCATGTCTTTCCTTCTTATCAGGTCAACTCCGGATATTATATTACTCCACTGGTCGTCTCCGCCAAGTTCAAGGATACAATCATATTTTCTTTTTAATAGTAGAAAATCATAACTTTGCATTAGCATATAGTTAAATTCGATAAAAGATAGGCCTTTTTCCATTCTGGACCTAAAACATTCTGCAGTAAGCATCCTATTAACGGAAAAATGCATTCCGATATCTCTCAAAAAAGGTATATATTCAAGCTTTGAAAGCCATTCATAATTATCAACCATGATTGCTCTGTCATTTGTAAAATCAATAAACCTTGACATCTGTTTTTTGAAACAAGATGCATTATGGTCAATTTCCTCTCTGGTCATTATTCTTCTCATGTCTGTCTTACCAGTCGGATCACCTACCATAGCTGTTCCGCCTCCTAGTAAGGCAATAGGCTTATGTCCAGCTTTCTGAAGATGGCTCATTACAATTAATTGGAGAAAATGACCTACATGCAGACTATCTGCAGTAGGATCAAACCCTATATAAAAAGTCACTTTCTGATTATTTAACAGATCTTTTATTTTTTCTTCATCTGTTGATTGGGCGATAAAACCTCTTTCTTTTAAAATGTCATATGCTTTCATAAATCCACCTATATTTCTAAAATTATCGGCAATACTACCGGATTTCTTTTTGTTTCCTGATAAAGATATGTTCTCAAACGCTTTTTGATTAAATTCTGAAGCTCATTTACATTCATTGAAGATTTAGAGTATTTATCCATATCCTCATTAATCATCATCCTTACCTTCTTAATTATATCATCTGATTCTTTTTCATACATGAAGCCTTTTGCAATTATCACAGGTTCAGCCTTAACAGATCTTGTGGATTTATCAAGCACTATTGTGACATTGAGAATACCATCTTGAGCAAGTATTAC
>JBAZFL010000274.1:0-2928 GCA_041653455.1 Clostridia bacterium | reverse complement strand
TCATGTTCGACTACAATTAAAGTGTTACCTAGATCCCTCATATTTTTCAATGCATTCAAAAGTTTAGTATTATCTTTTTGATGAAGACCTATACTCGGTTCATCAAGAATATAAATTACTCCAGTCAGACCTGAACCTATCTGTGTAGCTAATCTGATTCTTTGCGCTTCACCGCCTGACAGTGTACCTGCATTTCTACTTAGAGTAAGATAGTCTAAGCCTACATCAGCAAGAAATTTCAGTCTTGTATTTATTTCTTTTAATAAAATATTAGCTATTGTCTGATGCATTTGAGTAAGTTTCAGTTCAGAAAAGAATTTCATGCATTCTTTAACGGAAATCTGAGTTACTTCGTAAATATTAAGACCTCCTACTGTAACTGCAAGAACTTCTGGTTTTAATCTTTTTCCATTACATGAAGGACACGCAGAATCACTCATAAATCCTTCATAATATGCTCGCATATACGGCTGTGTTGTTTCTTTATATCTTCTCTCGACCATTTTCAAAATTCCTTCAAAAGGTTCATTTGCTGAAAATGTACGTGTTTTTGTTTCATACTCAACATAAAGAGGATTACCATCAGTGCCGTTAAGCAAAATATCCTGAACTTTATCAGGCAGTTCATTAAATGAACTATGCATTTTAAATCCGAATTTATCTGATAGCATTTTATATATAGAATACATCATAGAACCTTTTTCAAAGGATAATCCGGCAACTGTGAATGCTCCTTCAATAACAGAGATGTTTCTATCTGGAATAATAAGATCAGGATCAGCTTTTAGTAATATACCTAACCCAGTACATTTCTCGCATGCTCCAAATGGACTGTTAAATGAAAACATTCTTGGAGTAAGATCATCAATACTGATTGAGCAATCAGGACATGCAAGTTTAGTGGAAAACAAAATATCCTCACTTAAATCTTTATTTATAAGCACGATACCATCAGCTTCATTTAAAGCAATTTCCACAGATTCAGTAAGTCTTTTCCTTATTCCTTCCCGAATAATAAGTCTGTCTACTATTATGGTTATATCATGTCTTTTATTTTTATCAAGGTCTATTATGCTCTCATTAAGGTCATACTGTATTGTGTCAACAATTACTCTAGAATATCCTTGTTTTAAAAGAGATTCCAGTTGTTTCTGGAATTCACCTTTTTTACCTCTAATAATTGGAGCAGTAACCATTACTTTTGTTCCTTCAGGGTATTCCATTATCTGATCTATTATCTGGTCGATAGATTGTGAGCTGATTTCTCTATTACATATATGACAGTGAGGAATCCCTATTCTTGCATACAATAACCTTAAATAATCATAAATCTCTGTTATTGTTCCGACTGTAGATCTTGGATTGTGACTTGTAGTTTTCTGATCTATTGAAATTGAAGGTGATAAACCCTCAATAAATTCTACATCAGGCTTATTCATTAAACCCAAGAACTGGCGTGCATATGAAGATAAGCTTTCGACATATCTTCGTTGACCTTCAGCATAAATTGTATCAAAAGCTAAAGTAGTCTTTCCTGAACCTGATATTCCTGTAAAAACTACCAATTTATCTTTTGGTATAAGAACATCAATATTTTTAAGGTTGTTTTCTTTTGCACCTTTAACGAATATGTATTTTTGCATTAAAAATCGGTTTTATCCTTTAATATGACGTCATGTGCGCCACCTTCAACTATACTTGTAGATGAAACCATAGAAATCCTTGCTGTATCATGAAGCTCTTTAATTGTCTTGGATCCGCAACTTGACATAGTATTCTTGATTTTTGCAATAGACTTATTCAGGTTATCAGCAAGTTTACCTGCATATGGCACATAACTGTCAACACCTTCCTCAAATTTTATACCCGTATCAGTGCCAACATCATATCTTTGCCAATTTCTTGCACGTTCGGAACCTTCTCCCCAGTATTCCTTCACGTAATTATTGCCTAATTTTATTACCTTTGTCGGTGACTCGTCAAATCTTGCGAAATACCTGCCCATCATTACAAAATCTGCTCCCATAGCTAAAGCCATGGTTATATGATAATCATAAACTATACCACCATCAGAGCATATAGGTATATATATACCGGTATCCTCAAAATAATCATTTCTAGCTTTTACAGTATCTATAACCGCAGTTGCCTGACCTCTTCCAATTCCTTTTTGTTCTCTTGTTATACAGATACTTCCGCCACCAATCCCGACTTTAATAAAATCAGCACCTGCATCAGCTAAATATTTGAATCCTTCTGCATCGACAACATTGCCTGCACCTACTAAAACTTTACCATCATAACTTTCTTTTACAAATTTTATTGTTTCGTATTGCCACTCGCTGAATCCATCAGATGAGTCTATGCATAGCACATCAGCACCTGCATCTACAAGCGCAGGAACACGTTCTTTGTAATCTCTAGTATTTATCCCTGCTCCGCACATATATCTTTTTTCATGATCAAGAAGCTCCATAGGATTTTCTTTATGCTCGTCATAATCTTTTCTGAAAACAAGATATTTTAAATTATCAGACTCATCAATAATTGGAAGACAGTTTAATTTATGATCCCATATAATGTTATTAGCTTCTTTTAAAGAAATACCTAGTTTCCCTGTTATCAATTTTGAGAAAGGAGTCATAAATTCGAAAACTTTTTTATCCAGAGAATCTCTTGAAACCCTGTAATCCCTGCTGGTCACAATTCCGAGCAGTTTTCCCTGCGATGAGCCATCATGTGTTATAGGTATTGTTGAATGACCGCTTTTTGATTTTAATGCAACTACATCCTTAAGAGAATGCTGTGGAGTAAGATTTGAATCTGATATAACAAATCCTGCTTTAAATTTTTTAACTTTCCTTACCATTTCAGCTTGAGATTCAATAGGCTGTGAACAAAATATAAAACTCAAGCCTCCTCTCTTCG
>JBAZFL010000273.1:0-2951 GCA_041653455.1 Clostridia bacterium | reverse complement strand
CGGTCGAATAGACTGTACCGGTTCGACCCCGGTCTTCGGTACCAGTATAGCGCGGAGTAGAGCAGTCTGGAAGCTCGTCGGGCTCATAACCCGGAGGTCAAAGGTTCAAATCCTTTCTCCGCAACCAGAAGAAACAACCGTTAATTAACGCGGTTGTTTTTTTATGCATTTTTCAACCTTATTTATGTTGTTTTTAAGTTTTAG
This sequence comes from Clostridia bacterium, assembly GCA_041653455.1. Classification (GTDB taxonomy): domain Bacteria; phylum Bacillota; class Clostridia; order DUPQ01; family DUPQ01; genus DUPQ01. The sequence continues at coordinate 2,747 of JBAZFL010000273.1, read as the reverse complement.
CTATGCAAATAATGAAATAAGTAATCTTTGTCTATTAACATTTACTATTTATTTGGATATATTTTGGATATCCAAAATGGAGGTGAGAAATATGCAGCTGTCCACAAAGATTTTTGCTCTTGGGAATAGTAATGCTATCAGGATACCAAAAGTTATTATGGAAGCTTTATCTCTAAATTCAGAAGATTCAATTATTATTGAGATAATTAATAATGATGAGATACTAATCAGGAAGCAAACCACTTTAAAACCATATCTCTCAATTAATAAATTATTCTTTGGATATACTGGAACATATAATCCTGATGAAATAGGTGGTGATACGGTCGGAAAGGAGCAGATTTAATGATATATCAACCTAAATCTGGAGATATTGTCTGGATAGACTTTAATCCACAAACAGGTCATGAGCAATGTAGTAGAAGACCTGTTCTGATTGTATGGGGGAATGATGCTTTGAAAATGATACCTATGATGTCTCAAGTCTGCGCAATAAGCAATACAGATAATGGATTTCCTCTGCATATTCCGCTTGATGATAAAAGTATAAATACAACAGGTTTCATTTTATGTGAACAGAATCGTGTATTTGACTTGGAGGCAAGAAATGCAGAATACAAGGATGTGGTATCTGCAGAAGTGCTAAAGAAGGTTAAAGACATTTTACGCGCATTACTCGATTAGTTTATTTCAAATTTAAATAACTAAATCAGGCATGAGTATGTTATAAACAAAAGTTACTCTGAAGTTGAATATAATATATAATTGATTCAGGTTTGTTTCAAAGGAGTATTTCTATGAATTTAGCATCAGTATTTGATTTTAGCGGTAAAGCAGGAGTATCGGGACTGTTCAATGTAGACTGCAGTGCAGGTTCTGCAGATGGAAGTGAAAAAATCGAAGTCAGTAAGACATCTTCAGGTATTACAGCTGTTATGGACTTAGGATCATTCCAGATATCATGTGAAATAGATAAGAGACATGGCATATATGTAAGAAAAGACAGATTTATCAATAAATCCGACAGTACTATTTTGCTGTACAGATACTACTGCAGATTCACTTCCCTTAACAATGATAATGAGGTTTATACGCAGTACAGCTGCTGGAATAATGAAAGTTATGGAAGCTGGAAGAATCTTGATGGTTCTGTATGCGCATCTAACCAGGGAATACGCACTACTGCTGGAGGAACTCCTTTTGCAGCACTTTGGAATCGTAATAATGAAAGAGGGACGGCCTTTCACCTTTTACCGAATTCAGCATGGAAAATCAATATTACGAAAAAGCCTTTCAGCTTGTTAAGCAATGCCGCTGTTGTGGAAATTGGGATATCAGATGACAGATTAAGGATGGAAGTACAGCCTGGTGAGACTATTGAGATGCCTGTTATATTATTCTATGATTTTGACTGTAAAACAGATATGGGTTGCGTAAAACTTCATTATTTCTTCAATCATGAATATCCTAAACGTAAGCTTCCTGTTATTTTCAACACCTGGTTCGTGGCATTTGATGAATTCAATTATGACCTCATATCAAAACAAGCTTTGGCTGCAGCTGATTTGGGTATGGAGTATTTTGTTATTGACGCAGGCTGGTTCGGAGAGATAGAGCCATGGAGTAGCGCGATAGGCGACTATCGTGAAAAAGAAAAAGGCGGGTTTTTTGGAAAATTAAAAGACTTATCAGATTACATCAGAAGCTTAGGAATGAAATTCGGCTTATGGATCGAAGCAGAGCGCGCTCTTTCTAATGTGCCTTCAGTGTTAAAGCATCCAGAATACTTTATTAAAGAAGGTGATAGTTACTTTCTGGATTATGCAAACCCTGATGCGAATCTATATATAACTGAAGTAGTATGCTCTCTTGTGGAAAAGTATAACATCGAGTTTATAAAATTTGATTTTAATGCAGACTGCTTGTATGATAACCGTAATTCTGCATTTTATCGTTATCATACAGGTCATAGAAGCTTTATCAGCCGCTTAAGGGAAAAATACCCGGATATATATCTGGAGAACTGTGCTTCTGGCGGGACAAGGATGGATATTGGGCAGAGCGTATATTTCGATGGAGTGTGGTTCAGTGACAATCAGAATCTTTTCAATGATGTGAGAATAATCCGAGACACTCTTCTTCGCATGCCTCCTTCGGTTATAGAAAGATGGGCAGTCCTTAAGAATGTTGACGGATTCCCGACAGTATATTCTTCAGGAAAAAGAACCGACAGGTTATTGACTGTCAAAGGTGCTACATGGCAGGATGCCGAGACGGTACGGATGGATTATGTCAAAACATTTTTATCTGGCGGACCGATAGGATTAAGCTGTGATATAAATAATCTTCTTCTGGATACAAAGCAGCAGTTGAGAGAATGTATAACAGACTTTAAGAAGATGCGCAGTTTTTACGAATGCTGTATATGTCTGCCGCTTGTTAGAAGCGAAAACTTTACAATCCTGCAATATTCAGATGAAGATGAGAAAACAGTAATACTGCAGCTGTTTGAAGAAAAATCTTATCAAAAAGAGCTTGTTGTTTATCCGAAACTTAAAAAGAGCAAAAGATATATTCTTGATAAAGAAATATACACATCACAGCAGTTAATTGAAAATGGTATAAAAATGACTTTTAATGAGTCAGTAAGAACCAGTTCAGTTATCCTAAATGAGTGCATTTAGTAAATTTTCAGTGACAACGGTATAAGAAACTACAAAAAGAGCAACATATATACTTACATATAT
>JBAZFL010000272.1:0-2956 GCA_041653455.1 Clostridia bacterium | reverse complement strand
ATATCCAATGATATAACATTAGATACCTCATCAGCTCCGTACTGCTTTAACTTATCATATCTTACATCAATGAATAACCCGAGTTTGTATATAAGAGTATTAACAAATTTATTCTCATACGTAAGAATATCTTCGTCTTTAAAAACATTAAGTATTTTATTTGGAATTACATTACCTTTTTCATCTATACTATCAATGAAATTTGTATGTGTTGCAAGATGTTGTAATGATTTTACAGTTATACTTCTTGATAATTCAATAGGTTTAATTTCTTCGACTTCTTTAATGTTTTTTCTGACGGTCCTTAATGCTGTATCAAGATAAGGTAATGCTTGCTCTATCTTTTTTACCCATAATTCATCAATATTCTTTTGTAATATCTTCTTTTGAATGCCTGCATCTGTCTTACCTTTATCCAAAAGTCGGACCAAAGATTGGTAAAAGTCATAATCTTCATATATATATGATATGAAATCCTTTGTATCCTCATATATGGAATCTTTCTGTTCATTATCAAGCAATAATTTTTTGCTATACCTTGGCAAAACAAATTCCTCCTTCGAAAATCATCAATAAGTCCTTTGCAGCCGTTCCAGATATTTTTTACATTCATTCATGCTTGTTTTTCCGAAGCTTTTTGAAAGATATGTTATCAGTTCTTTCAAATCTTCCCTTATAAGTGACAGATTTAAGCTTTCAAATTTTCTAAATACTTTGGTATACAAGACATAATCAATACCATCTATTTCAGAACCTCCGCATGCTACATACACAGGAACAAATTCATACAGCTGTTTCATTATACGATTACCAAATGCTATTCTGAATTTCTGTATTATATAAATATCTAATTTTGCAATTTTATCAAGGTTGTCTTTTGTTACTGGATATTTTTCCCAGGCATCGCTATACAGTTCTTCAAGATATGAAAAGCTAATTGGTCTTGCTTCTGTTACTGGTGCATCAAATGGTTGGCCTTTTGATTCAAAATTTATTGTAAATGCTCTGTCATAAACCTTATCAGAAACTGCAAAAGTAGAATCATCATTATTTGCTGTTCCAAGATACCAGATGTTCTCTGGAATTTTCAGTTTACCATCAGCAAGATTTCTTGGATCTGAAGGCCATGAACTTGGTACAAGTTCCAATTTCCATTGATCTGAATCAGGCATTTCCAAGACAGAAAGCATTTCTGCAAAATAGTATTCTACTCGAGCAATATTCATCTCATCAAGTACAATCATATTTATATCGTCGTTGTATGCTGATTCGTATATTCTTTTCAAAACTTCAGTTTCGTTGAACTTTTTTGTAAATTCATTAAAATAGCCGAATAATTCTGTCCTATCACGCCATGAAGGCTGTACTGATGCCATTGTCGCGTCATTTTTCAAGAATTTACCAAAACAATAAGGTAAGGATGTTTTTCCTGTTCCTGAAATGCCTTGTAATAAAATCAGTTTGGTTGACGCCATACTTGAAATGAGTATCCTCATCATTTCAATCTCATAGTACAAATTCATTTTGCTGCATGCGAAATTCCTGAAATCCTGACATAACTGTTCAAGTGTAAATCCAGAAGAGTATTCCTGCGGAGCATAGTAAGTGTATTTCTGGTCTACTTCAATAAGTTTACTGAATCTGCTCTCAATAACAACTTCAGGAGCAGGAGGTATCTGTGACTTTGCATAATCATCTGCTGCTTCCATGTCTGGAATATTTACACCATCCATCTGATTTATCTTTTCATATGATTTCTCTGTAATATCTGATAATTCTTTTGCGAGTTCTTTGGCGGATATTCCAGCTTGTGATACTTTTAGGGATAATATTCTGTCTTTTTCATCATTTAGTCTTAATATTTCTTTATGTAAATCGGTTATTTCCTCAAAGATACTTTCCTGAGTCACAGTGTTCTTCCTAAGACGAATAATTCTTCTAATAGAAAAGACAATCAGCAGAATTATAGTCAGCCATACAGCCAGCATCAATATTATTGCAAGGATTGAAAAAACCCAGTCAATAAATTTAAATTGCTGATAGTGATTCCTGAAAATCTCTATATAGCGTACGACATTGAATGTCTGTATGATTCCTTCAAATATGCCTACAAAGAAACGGATTACTCCCTGTAGCATGAAGTTCATAAATTCGAAAAACCAACCTAAAAAAGCATCCATACCTTAAAATTGTCCTTTATTAAGATTTGAGTCAAGATTTAGCAGAATCAGTATCTTTGTCAGATTTTTCCTGCTCAGCAGTCTGTTTGGCAAGATATTCCTCAATAGCCTTCTTCTTGATCTCTTCTTCATACTGTTTGCCTTGCTTGTCTGTCTTCATGGATATCATCACTTTTATGAAGTTGTATATCTCATATAGAAGAAATAGCACTAATGGAATTACCACACATACTAAGAAACCAGTGGGTGTCTGCAGGAAATTTAAAACAGCTCCAATGCCAGGAACTCTTCTTCCATTGTAAACACCAACTACATTGTCATACCGTACTTCCTGAGTATCTGCAATAGCGTTATTATCACCTTTTGTGGTGTAATATACGAAACCTCCACTTGTCCTTATGGAAATAATCCTATGGGTATTCAGTTCCATAAAACCATCTCCGTTTAAATCAACCTTATACGTAATGATGTCATTCTCATTAAGTGAACCCTTCTGATCTGCTGATAGTTCATGGCTGATTATTAGGTCACCTTTCTTAAGTGTTGGATCCATAGATTCTGAAAGTATAGTGATGGGCATCCTACCGAATATAACGGCAACCCCGTTCTGATTTTTAGTAGAAGAAAACGCAATAATTGTCATGAATACAGCTATTACTACAAATAACCATAACAAAATATTCCCTACTATCTTTAACCCCTTTTTCATAAACTGCCTCCAATTTACTATATAAATCGCATATCTGTACTTAACAGAAAAGGTCTTTCAGTCAAGA
>JBAZFL010000271.1:0-2962 GCA_041653455.1 Clostridia bacterium | reverse complement strand
ATATCAGACCTTAAAACAGCTTGAATTTAATTATTCTGGTAATATCCCATATCTTACTATAAATGATAAACCTGCATTCTCTTACAGAGGATTCATGATAGATTGTGCAAGACATTTCTTTTTGATATCTGATCTGAAGAAGATGATTGATATCGCAGCCCTGTTCAAGTTCAATAAATTCCACTGGCATTTAGTTGATGATCAGGGATGGAGGATGGAAATTAAAAAATACCCGCTTCTTACTGAAAAGGGTTCAAAAAGGAACTTATCCAATTTCGGACGTTATTATGATCCAAATCCCCATGAAGGATTCTACACTCAGAACCAGATGAAGGAGATTGTCGAATACTGCAAAAAAAAGAGCATAGATGTCATACCGGAAATAGAGATACCTGGCCATGTATCAGCCTGTCTAAATGCATATCCTAACCTTTCCTGCAGAGAAAAGGATGTACCGGTCCGAACACATGGAGGTATTTTCAAAGACATACTTTGTGCAGGGAAAGAAGAAGTATATGAGTTCATATTTAGTGTTTTAGATGAAATGTCTGGTATTTTCCCATCGGAATATGTGCATATTGGCGGAGATGAAGCTCCAAAAGAAAGATGGAAAGAATGTCCGCACTGTATCAAAAAGATGGAATCTTTGAAACTTAAGGATTACGAACAGCTGCAGGGGTATATGATGAACCGGGTATATGGATATCTGCAGAAAAAAGGTAAGAAAGCCATTACCTGGAATGAGAGTTTAAGAGGAGGAAATCTAGAAAAAGGAATAACAGTACAGAATTGGCGGGAAAAAGATGACGAATGCATGCTTAGAGCAGCAGACGGAGGAAAAATAATCGTATCGGATTTTTTTCACTACTATCTGGATTACCCTTTGGGAATGACTCCATTAAAGAAAACATACATGTATGATCCAATACCTTATGCACTTGTTGACAGCTGTAAAAAGAACATTATAGGGGTGGAAGCTCCTATATGGACGGAATTTGTCAAGGATATCGACAAGATGAGCATCATGTGTTTTCCAAGACTTGCTGCTGTTGGGGAAACAGGCTGGACACTGATAAAGAACAAGGATTATGCATCTTTTAAGCAAAGGCTTTTAAATGTAATATCAATGATTGGAAAAGCAGGTCTGAAATATCAAGACCCATCACAATGGGATCCGGGTTTTTTAAGGTCAGCAGGCCAGATTCTTAGATTTGTGAATAATATGTACAACAAAGAGACTATAAGGACAAGAAGAAAAGAATAATATAGAAGGGTTATCGATAGACAAATGACTGCCTGTATTATACAATCTATATGTGAAAACGGGTATATAACATGCCCCCAAAGAAAGAGGTAAGATATGAAAAAATCTGATATCGGCCTTATAGGCCTTGCCGTAATGGGAGAAAATCTTGTGCTTAATATGGAAAGCAAAGGTTTTTCCGTAGCGGTATACAACAGGACAGTAGAAAAAGTAGAGAAATTTACAAAGACAAGGGCAAAAGATAAGAATATAACCGGATGCTACAGCCTGTCTGAACTTGTAGCAAATCTTAAGAAACCAAGAAAAATTATGATGATGGTAAAAGCAGGAAATGCAGTGGATGACATGATAGACCAGCTCATACCGCTTTTAGATAAGAATGACATCATAATAGATGGCGGGAACTCCAACTATAACGATACAATAAACAGAACTAAAAAAGTGGAGGATGCCGGACTTATGTATATTGGCACAGGTGTTAGCGGAGGAGAAGAAGGCGCCCTGACTGGACCTTCAATGATGCCAGGGGGAACAAACCGCGCATGGGAGCATGTGAAGGATATATTCCAAGCTATATCCGCTAAAGTTGAAGACGGGACACCATGCTGTGACTGGGTCGGGGAAAATGGAGCGGGACATTTCGTAAAGATGGTTCATAACGGAATTGAATATGGTGACATGGAGCTAATATGCGAGGCATATAACATCATGAAGATGCTTGTCGGTATGGATGCAGACAGTATGCATGATGTATTTTCGAACTGGAATGAAAATGAGCTTAATTCATATCTTATTGAAATTACCAGGGATATTCTGGCTGTCAAGGAAGATGGCGAACCGCTGGTTGAAAAAATACTTGATACTGCAGGGCAGAAGGGAACTGGAAAATGGACTGCTATTTCGGCATTGAATGAAGGAGTACCCCTTACACTTATAGCAGAAGCTGTATTTGCACGATGCTTATCTGCAATGAAGGAACAGAGAGTTCATGCAAGCAAGATCCTTACTGGCCCTGAAGTAATTTTCAATGACAAGAAAGAAGAGTTTATTGAAGATCTTAAAAAAGCTCTTTATCTTTCTAAAATAGTATCATATGCCCAAGGATACGAACTTATGAAAGCAGCTGCAATAACTTACGGATGGAATCTGAATTACGGCGGTATAGCATTAATGTGGAGAGGCGGGTGCATTATTCGTTCTGCATTCTTAGGAAAAATAAAGCAGGCATATGATAATTATCCTGAAATATCCAATTTGCTGCTGGATCCATTTTTCAAGCAAAAGGCTGATGAATGCCAGCAAAGCTTAAGACGTGTTGTTTCTGCTTGTGTCCTAAATGGAGTTCCTGTACCTGCATTTGCTGCTGCTTTATCATATTACGACGGATACAGAAGCGAAAGGCTTCCTGCAAATCTTTTACAGGCTCAAAGAGACTATTTCGGAGCTCATACATATGAAAGGATTGATAGTGAAAGAGGAATATTCTATCATACTAACTGGACAGGAAGAGGCGGGGATACTTCCGCTTCCACATATAACGCATAGGAGGCAATCAAATGAAATTACCATTCAAGATAGATTTAAAAGATAAAGTTGTTGTTGTGACAGGTGCTGGAGGAGTGTTATGTTCTATGTTTGCTGATGCTCTTGCAAGCGTAAAGGCGAAAGTCGCCCTTCTGGATTTGAACTATGATGCTG
>JBAZFL010000270.1:0-2962 GCA_041653455.1 Clostridia bacterium | reverse complement strand
TGCTCCGTGTTTTCTTCCATCTTTGTATTGTGAATTGAATATAAAGCAGTCATTTTCTACCTGATGTGTAGTTTCTAAATACTTTTCTCCTCCTGGCATTGAATCTAGGTAAACTTTCATATCCAGCAGTTTATCATTTGAAGATGATATGCATGTGCATACGCATCCTGTGTCATATGAAACAAAACTTTCACGTGTTATCATGGTATTTTTCTCATTCCATTGGACTTTTGCAATCGCACATGAATAGTCAAGCGTGGCACTGTAGTCTGTAAATGCGTCGTCAGGTTTTCTCACAAAGTATGCTTCTGCAAAAGGCTGATAGGGGTCTACATTATATACCTCTTTGCAGCATGATTTGAATTTCTCATTAAAATATGCTTCTCCTTCATCATATCTCCCATCCAGCATAAGTTCCCTTACCTTTGGCAGATACTCATAAAAAGGATCATATACAGGCTCCTTCTGATATCTGAAAAGCCTTTCATGATTGAGTAAGATTCTTTCTTTTTGTATTGCGCCATAAATCATAGCGCCTATTTCACCATTTCCTAAAGGTAGAGCATCCTGCCAATCGGTTGCAGGCATTTTTTTTATCATAAAATCAGCCATATCGCACCCCCTTAGAATATGATAACACAGTTAGTATATTACTTCAGCAGTCATCAATAAATAATTAAAAATGCATATTATCATTTATTATTCTTCCATATGCAAAGGTTCATATCCGATGTGAAACCGAAATCTGGCATTCCATAACTATATATCCTTTTTCTTTCTTTTATAAATTTCTCAAAACTGCTTTCATCAATCCTATTTTCCATTAACGCAATAAAAGCATCTGCTCTTGCTGCATTATCAGTTATATTGAAAATCTTATCCGCAGCAATAAGTATTTCCTTCTCTCGCATACTAAGAGTCTTCTCCTCTTGTAAAAGAGCATCTCTACAGAAAGCATCCGGATATATCATATTCAGCATCCTTAATTCTTTTTCTGTTACTTCTACATATTCATCCTTTAAGCTTACAAAATCCGTATGTATATGCGCAAGACAGAAAATGTATACTGTTTCAGGATTTTCTACTGTAGTTATATAACTTATATCATACAGCTTCACATCATGAAATGCAGGAAAATTGGATTTCACATAATCACATGCATACGATATTTCAATAGTATCCACTGTACATATTTCGAAAAAACCATAGAAATAATCTTGATTAAAATAGTCTTTTCTGATTATGAATCTGTCATCTTTCTTTATTGCTAAAGATATCTTGAACATTACAAACCTCCCTCATATCTGTATTTGTAATTTTATCTATTATTATGTCATCACCAATTACAAAATCCACTTTCATGAAGTCTTCTTTCCCTATCCATAATAAATCTGCAGGAAGGTCAGAGGATAAAAGTGATCCTATAAAATATGCATAACTTATAACATCAGACCTGTCTGTGAAATCTTCTTGATAAATGCATCTGTTTATCTTAACTTCAATCCCGTATTTCATTTTCAACCCGTGTTTCAAGATATCTTCTTTTTGGGCAATAGCATTAACAGTTTCCACTCTTGGAAACCTTACATATGTTTTTTTATTCTTTTCTACAGGTTCGATCAGATATCTTCCGTCTTTGACTATTACTGCCCCTATGAATTCCGCTAACATAAATACTCCTTTTTGACATTTATTAGTATTTTTATGTTATCATACGGAGCTCTCGTGTCAACAGACAAAACCACAATATCAGAACAATCCGGTTATCTTGCCTTCATCATCAATATCTATAGATTCTGCTGCCGGTGACTTAGGAAGTCCGGGCATTGTCATAATCTCACCTGTCAGAGCAACAATGAATCCCGCTCCAGCGGATATTCTTAAATCACGCACTGTTATTTTAAAACCAGAAGGTCTGCATATAAGTTTTGTATTGTCAGAAAAGGAAAACTGGGTTTTAGCTACACATACAGGAAGGCTGTTATAACCTTTTTCATTAATAACTTTGAGGACTGCTTTAGCTTCTTGTGCAAACTCAATTCCATCAGCCCCATATATCCTTGTAGCAATAGCTTTAATCTTCTCTGTAATGGAAAGGCTGCTGTCATAACAGTATTCAAACATATTTTCCGTATCGCAAAGCCTTACAACCTCTTTTGCAATCTCTACTCCGCCTTCTCCGCCTTTTTCCCATACAAGGCACTCTACTGCAGATACTCCTAAAGCTTCACATCCTTTTTTTATAACATCAATTTCCTCTTCTGTATCTTTAGAAAACTTGTTTATAGATACTACTGCAGGCACCTTGAATACTTTGGTTATATTCTCAATATGTTTATATAGGTTAGGCATACCTTTTTCCACTGCCTGGACATTGGTAGTACCAAGGTCTTTCTTGCTTACGCCCCCGTGATATTTCAATGCTTTTACAGTAGCGACTATAACGACCGCATTAGGATTTAATCCTGCTATCCTGCATTTAATGTCAAAGAATTTCTCAGCTCCTAAATCCGCACCGAATCCTGCTTCTGTTACTACATAATCACTCAATCTTAAGGCATATTTTGTTGCCATAACACTATTGCAGCCATGCGCTATGTTCGCAAAAGGCCCACCATGAATAAATGCTGGAGTACCTTCAAGAGTCTGCACAAGATTAGGCTTAATCGCATCTTTTAGAAGAACTGAAATAGCTCCCTGAGCTTTGAGAGCAGCAGCTGTGACAGGTTCCCCATCATAATCGTATCCTATTATTATATTGCCAATCCTATTCTTAAGGTCAGTTATGTTCTGTGAAAGACATAAAATGGCCATGATCTCACTGGCAACAGATATATCAAATCCATCTTCCCTAGGCATTCCGTTGGATTTTCCTCCAAGCCCGTCGATTGTATATCTCAATTGCCTGTCGTTCATATCCAGACATCTTTTCCATGTTATGCGCCGAGGATCTATCTTAAGT
>JBAZFL010000269.1:0-2966 GCA_041653455.1 Clostridia bacterium | reverse complement strand
AAGTTTAAGCGAAATATTCGCTAGAAGAATTGATCATATGCGGATGATGGGATATGCAGCAAAGGATTTTGTCGCAAGAATAGATTCTATAAAAACTTTTTATCAAGCTAATATGATGATTCTTAGAAAAGAAATCAGGGAAAAGCTATTCTTTAAGCCAGGGCTTATATATACCAAGGTAAAAGATGAAGCTCCTAGCAAATACATGGATTCAGCTGTTGTAAAAAACTCATTAATTGCAGATGGATGTGTTATAAACGGGCAAGTTGAGAACAGTATTATTTTTAGAGGTGTCCGAATAGAAAAAGGAGCAAAAATTTCCAACTCGATTATAATGCAAAATTCTGAGGTTCAAGAAAATGCAATACTTGAGCATGTTATTCTTGATAAAGAAGTCATTATTAGACAGGATATCCGTCTTACAGGACAAGAATCCTATCTTGTTCTGATTAACAAAGGAGCGATTGTATAATGAAAATTCTATATGTAACAACTGAAGGTACACCTTTTGCTAAAGCAGGAGGACTCGCAGATGTTATGGGAGCCTTACCATATGCTGTAGCTTTACAAGGGCATGATGTGGCTATAATGATGCCATATTATAAAAGTATAAGAGATAAATGGAAGTATGAAGCTAAATTCCTGAAAAGCACTATTGTAACCGTTGGCTGGAGAAAACAGTATGCAGGTATCTTTTATTTGAAGCATAAAGGAGTAACAGTATATTTCATAGATAATGAATTTTACTTTGGAACTGATAAAATATACAGTTACGGTGATTATGAAGCAGAAAGGACAGCATTCTTTAACAGAGCGGTTTTGGAATCCTTAAAGCTGCTTGATGAAACTTTCGATATACTTCATCTTAATGATTGGCAAACTGCTATGATTGCACTGCTGTTGAAGGATCAATATATCAAGAAGAAAGAATTCGAAGGTTTTTATGATAACATAAAAACTGTATTTACCATACATAATCTTAGGTATCAGGGTATCTATGAATCATCTGTATTACCTGATCTTTTCAGCCTTTCAATGGACTATATGACTGTTGACAAACTGGAATTTTTCGGAAGAGCAAATTTTATGAAAGCAGGTCTTGTTTATGCTGATAAAATAACAACTGTAAGCAACACATATAAAGAAGAAATACGAAATCCTTTTTTTGGCGAGAATCTTGATGGTGTTATAAATTTAAGAAGCACAGACCTCTATGGTATTGTAAACGGACTGGATGAAGAGGAATATGATCCAAAGTCTGACAAGAATATATATGTTAATTTCGGGATACGCGACATTGAAAAAAAGAAGGAAAATAAAAAAAACCTACAAAAACAGCTGGATTTAGATATTAATGAAAATGCTCCGATACTAGCTATGGTTACAAGACTTGTATCACAGAAAGGATTGGATCTAGTCCGCAGAGTCTTTGATGATTTGATGTCTTTTAATATACAATTTGTAATTTTAGGTACAGGAGAAGAGCAGTATGAAAACTTTTTTGAAGATGCTCACACAAGGTATTACGGAAAAGTTGCCGCATTGATAAGGTTTGATGAACCGATGGCAAGAAAGATATATGCTGGAGCTGACATGTTTTTAATGCCATCACTTGCCGAACCTTGCGGGATAAGCCAGCTAATAGCAATGAAATATGGCACTATTCCAATAGTAAGAGCTGTTGGTGGATTGCGTGATACTGTTAATCAATATGACCCGCAAAAAGAGACTGGAACAGGCTACTTGTTTCAAAATTACAACGCTCATGAAATGGCTCATACTGTTTATCTTGCTTGTCAGACTTTCAAAGACCATGAAAAATGGTTGAAACTTATGAAAAGAGCTATGAAAACTAATTTTTCATGGGAAAATGCCGCTATGCAATATATAAATGTATATGAGAGGACGATCGGATAGGATGAAATATGGTATTTATTATGCTTTTTGGGAGAAACAGTGGGGTGCTGACTACAGCAAATATATAAAGAAGGCTGCACTGTTAGGGTTTGATATACTTGAAGTATCTTGCGCATCCCTAGATTTTATGGAAAAAAAAGAGGTTGAACAGTTAAAAGCAGTTAAAAACAGTTTCGGTATTAAGCTTACTGCAGGATATGGTCCAAAGCCATCCCAGAACATTGCATCAGAAGATTCTTCCATCGTTAAGGAAACAATGGCATTTTGGAACAAAGTATTTAAGGTTTTATATGCTTTAGATATAAATACGGTAGGAGGTGGTTTATACTATTACTGGCCAGTAGATTTTAATAAACCTGTAGATAAAGAGGAAAATTGGGAAAGATCAATAGAAGGTGTTCAGAAATTGGCCGATATGGCTATGGACTATGGTATTAATCTATGTATGGAAGCATTAAACAGGCATGAAGGATTTTTAATAAATACATCATCAGAATGCGTAAGATTTGTAAACCAAACAGACAGGAAGAATGTAAAAGTAATGCTTGATACTTATCATATGAATATGGAAGAAGATGACATGACTGAAGCGATTTTAGAAGCTAAAGGATTACTTGGCCATTTTCATGTTGGAGAGAATAACAGGCGTCTTCCCGGTCAGGGAAAAATGATTGACTGGAAGAAGATTGGTAAAGCCTTAAGAGATATTAACTATACTGAGTCAGTAGTTATGGAGCCATTCATTCTTATGGGAGGCAAAGTTGGAAGTGATATTAAAGTTTGGAGAGATTTGTCAAATAATGCGACAGAAGAAAACATGGACATACAAGCAAGAGAATCTGTATGCTTCCTAAGAGAAAAATTTGACAAGGATTGATGAACTTGTGTTAAGAAGACACTTTGTGTATAATAAGTGATTGGTAAAGGAGTATGCTTATTTGAAAAAAAGATACGATAAAGATAATTCGGTTATAAGACAGATTAATGAGACTTTAAATAGGACTTTTGGTAATTCGATAGATAACGCAACGCAGAATCAGCTTTATAAG
>JBAZFL010000268.1:0-2969 GCA_041653455.1 Clostridia bacterium | reverse complement strand
CGAAGATTGCCGCTATTCATGTACAGGACATGATCCATCTTTTGCAATATGCTTAAATCATGTGTCGCGATTATTACAAGATACCCTTCAACATGCGCCAGCTTAACAAGTATATCGATTATATTCGTACTGTTTTTCTCATCAAGATTACCTGTAGGTTCATCTGCAAGCAATACTTTAGTTTCCATTGACAATGCTCTTGCAATAGCGACTCTCTGCTGTTCTCCCCCAGAAAGCATATTTGGAAATCTGTTGAGAACAGTTGCTGGAAGATCCATCTTTAATGCAAGTTCTTTTGCCTTCTCTGAAGCTGCTTTACCTTTAAAACCTCTTAAGCCCATAGGGTATGTAATATTCTCTGTTACGGTAAGAAGCGGAAATAATCTGAAACTCTGGTATATCATAGCGGCATGCTGTCTTCTGTACTGTGTTAAATCCATCTGTGCCGTACTTTTGCCTTCATAAAGAACCTGCCCTGACTGTGGAAGATCCAGACCTGCAAGCAAAGAAAGCAATGTCGATTTACCGCTACCGGATTTGCCGACGATTGCATAGACTTTACCGCTGTCAAATCCGTAACTTACATTCTTGACTGCTTCAGTCTTGTTGTATTTGCTCATATAACTGTATGTGACATTCTTCAATTCCAGTATATTCATATTTATCATTCTCCTTAATCCCTGTCCGCCATAACAGCAAGGACGCCTGTCTTATTCATAACATTGATAGAAACTGCACTGCCAAACAGATAGAATAGTATAAATCCCAAAGCCAGTGTTAAGTGCATAAGTGACAGCTGTTTAGAGATTGCATACCATATTATGAGACCTATCACCGATCCGGATATGCATAAAAGCATCTGTTCTGAAAAGAAACTGTAAAATGCTTTTCTCTTTTGTGTTCCAAGTCCTGCCATTGTGGCAAATTCCTTTTTTCTGCTTACCACCATCAGATATGAAACAGCGTATGCAACTACAGCAATTAGAACATAAAGTATAGGATATGCGATATTCAGATATCTTATCTGCTGTTCGACATTTGCAAGAGCACTGTTCATTATAGAGTCTTTTAGCACTATGAATTCTCTGATCATGCTTATCTTGTTTACCTGGGAATAACCGTAGCTGTTTATAAAATCCTTGAATTTTGGAAGATTTCTGCTATCTTTAACCTTGAATGTGATGCTGTTTAAGTTTATATCCAGCAATTGCTTTTTCTGTTCAGCTGTAATGTTTTCTTCTTGATCAATTGTCTTAACCCATATAACTGATGTGTTAAATTTCTTTGATAACGGAGTATATATGGTATCCTTATCACCATGCTTGATATATGAACCGACAATTTTAAGATCATAATGAGTAAAGATTCTTGCATTATACTCATTGCTGCTAATTATTTTATCCACTGCTACTCTTATTACATCTCCATATGCGAGATTATGTTCCTGCATATATGCTTCAGTTACTATACACACCGACACATCATCATTTTCTGATAATGAAAATAGCGTTTCATCATACCCAGACATATAATTTATTTCCACTTGATCTACATAATAAAATTCAGGGGATCCGGACAGGTTATTGGTAAAAGTAATATTAGGTCCTCTGGATATTTCTGCCTGCAATGATTCAAGTACAAATGAATTATACGGCACAAACAAAGGAGGGATATCAAATGTTTTCCCTTCTTTAACCAGTATGCCGACATAATATGCCGGTTCGGATACTGTCACACAAAGGTCCTCTATATACCCTGAACGATTAAGATTTGCGACATTATATGCGCTAACATTCTGTTTTGCAATCTGCTTTCCCTTGAAATCAGTAAAATACCCTTCAATGACATTATTGTCATATATGTATTCGATCCGTTCGTGTTGTGACTGCATAACATCTGCAAGCTGCCCGAAGAAAAGGATAACTGTTAGAGCAAGAATGGGGACTACCATAGTACGCGGACCTCCCCTAAATATGGAAAGAATGGCATATTTTATGCTTGCGCTTGGATTATGCATGGATTTCTTTTCCCGCTTAGGGCCGAGCCTCTTGCTCATGCTCTTTTTACCCTTAATGAAACCTAAAGCCAGAAAGACCATGCAGGATATAACACAGCTTATAAATACTGCGGCGGACACTGTTATAAATATATTCCACCCCACATCAGGGTTAAATTCAAGTGTTTTTGTTATACTAAGCCTAGCGCTTGAAAAGCGTGCATCAATGAGTGAGAAATACTCAGCAATCTTCCTCACAAGAACCATAATGAACCGGCTGAGAAAATGTCCTGCTGCTGATGCTGCTGCACAAGAAGCTAAAGCGATGAAACCAGCGCTGAAAAGAAAATACGAAAAAACTCTTACATTTCCTGATCCGAGCATAAACATTGTCTCTGCAGTATCTTTTTGCCTGTATACAAAAAGGTATCCGAAAAATATGCATACAGACAACTCTACCAAGACGAATACAGCAGTCAGTATCTTTACTACTGTCAGCAATGTGGTATATGGGACTTCTACACTGGAATATCCCTGGTCATAAACTGTAAGCCTTATCCTGTCCCCAAGATAAGGTTCGATATCTTCATAGAATTTTTCTGCATGTCCGTTTTCAATTACAGCCTGACCTATCGTGTATCCGATCGGATAATCAGAATAGACTGAATCTTTTGCAAAGGGCACGTACACATACCAGAATTTATCTCCCATGGTATTAGTTATACCGACTATCTCATAATCTGATGAACTGTTGAATCCGGTGCCTGCATAGTAGCTGTCTTCCAAATCTGGATAATCCGATTTGCTTGTTGAAAGATTGATTTTATCCCCGATTCCTACGTTCATCCTTTCGGACATGAGCTGGGATATTATGCATACCTTGCTTCCAGAAGCATATTCCTCTTCACTGAAAACACGTCCATCCAGCATATACAGCTCATTCTGATTAAAAGAATACAAACTCATTATATCT
>JBAZFL010000267.1:0-2975 GCA_041653455.1 Clostridia bacterium | reverse complement strand
TTACGGTCTTGATTACTTTTCCCTTTATTTGTTCTTTTTCTTCATTCATTATTCTTTCCTCAATTTCTGCATTATCATAACCATAGCATATGTATCCAGCTTGCAGTACTCCAGCAATTGTTTCCTTATAGTTGCCTTTTCTTCTTTGGACATCATTGGCATATTTCTAAAAGCAGCCATAGCTTCATCTCCTCTTTTAACGCCTTCAAGATTACTGTAATCCATAGCGCCATCATCCGGAAAAAGAGCTGGCAGAACATATTTTATGGAATAGCTTCCTTGCATGGCTTCATCATAATACCAGTGGTTCTTAAAAGGGATCATTAGGTCCAGCATATTATTGTATATGTCCATAAGGTCCGTATAGTATTTTGGATACTGGAATGCGAGATCAGCAATTATTCCTTTTTCAAAAGACATATTATATGCGATTGAGCATGAGTGTCTCGGTATATCGTTTATGAGACGCAAAGCTAACTCTTCTCTGCAGTCGAATCCGTCACAAGCAAGATACTCCTTATGCTCTAATGTACCGTCCTCGTGCTCTATGTGTAAGGAATACTGGAAAGGCATCTGTTGATATGGCTTCATGCCTTCGTAAGGAGGAATTGCATACTGGACTGTCTCAAAATCGAGATAGTACAGTGGAAAATAGAAATTCTTAATAAATCTTGCAATTTCTTCTTTTTTTACAATCTTCTTCTTCAACAACTGGTCTTTTATAACCGGCCTCAGTTTTGAAAAAGTAGTCTTCTCATTAATCACATCAGAAAAGGAATGTATACCACTGTGGTACATCCTGAGCTTTTCACTCTTATTCAGGTTCCTCAGCATAAAGATATTTTCTTTTGGAAGATGACGTGTACAATAACCGAAGTATCCGCAGGGGTATGGGGAGAAACAGTGTTCTGCTATATTTATATCTGGTTCGGTTCTAAGATCCAAGTCCTGAGATAAGAATTCCAGAAGCTTCTCCACAGAGCAATGACGCTGAAAAGCCTGCTCTGTAACATTATTTACTGAAAATAGTTTTTCCAGCTCCAGTTCACCCTTTCTAATATAATCAGAATTCAGAATTATGACATTAGCACTCTTCACACTGAAACCAAGCAGCGATAGGACATAGCTCTGATATGCTACATCATCAATATACACATCCTTAACTCCTGTTGAGCTTTTTACTTCATTGATAATTACGCCATCATCACAAATTTCCAGTATGTCAACGCTTAAGAAGCGCCCCATAAATGAAAAGGACGCTTCTGCAATATATCTTTTACCATCTTTGATAAATCCAACTGTTTGATTAATCATTTCTGATTTATCAGACGAATATTTTACTATGGATATGCCTTCAAAAAGCTTCTGGGCTAGTTCTCCTACTTCATTCCCGTTCTCCAGAACTGATTCATCCATTACTGAATCATCAAACTCTTCCGGTTTTACTCTGTCCATCCAGTACATCTTCAAGCACTGTACTGCTCTTATGTATCTGGATTTTGAAACATTGAAATCAATCATACTTTTTATTTATATCATCCTCGCTATATTCAGCTATCTCACAGTTATCCAGTATATAGTCATGGACTTTACCGCTTTGAGGTATACCTCGAAAGTATTGTCCCACTGCTATGGATACCCCGCCGTGAGCTACTAGCAGAATATCTTTCCCGTAATGCTTCCTTATTATATCATCGAGAAAGCCTGCAATTCTTTCGTAAAACAAAGGATATGCCTCTACTGTGCTGAGCTGATCATCCATATTCAGCGACCATGCTCCCTTTTTGTACTCCATATTCTGTCTGTATGATACTCCCTCGAATTTCCCAAAGTCTCTCTCTGAAATCCTATGATCCGTAATTATAACGTTTTCTCTTCCTTCACATACTATGTCTGCAGTCTGACAAGCTCTTATCAGGGGAGAGGATATGACTATATCGAAAGTATAATTTTTCAACATATCCTTTGTAGCATATGCCTGCTGTATCCCGGTTTCATTAAGCGGTATATCCGAAGAACCCTGTACTTTATCCTGTATATTCCAATCGGTCTGCCCGTGCCGTATAAGTAAAATCCTCATAGAGATATGATAACATAAATCGGTTTTTTTGTCTTGATATAACTGCTATTCACAGTACATATCCTGCAGAGCATCAAAGCCTCTTTCGCCTGTTCTTATCCTGATAACATCCTCAATATCAGATACGAATATCTTACCATCTCCAAATGCTCCTGTATTAAGCACAGTTTTAGCAGCTTCAATTACTTTTTCAACCGGAACTGCACTAATCACGACATCAACTTTCAGTTTAGGTACCAATGTTATATCCATAGGAGCTCCTCTGTATGTCTCAGTATGCCCATTCTGAATTCCGCATCCCATAACTTCAGTCACTGTCATTCCTGTCACCCCTATCTTATTTAACGCATACTTCAGGGCTTCAAATCTCGGTTTTTTAATTATTATTGATACCAGTGTCATTTTTGGCTGTAATTTTCCTGTTACAGACTTGTTAACTTCTTGCTTCATCTGTGCTGGTACAGTAGATGAAGGATGATACTCTATTACATTGAGCCTGTCTATATCTTCCTCGTTATTAAGTATAAATCCTGAATATGCAGTTGCAAGGTTGTGTTCTGAAAAGTCCAGTCCGCCTATTTCTTCTTCCCTTGATACCCTCAGTCCGACTGTCTTCTTAATGACTAGAAAAAGGATCGTCATTGTAACGCCTACCCAGAGCGCTACTGCCGCTACTCCTAGAGTTTGAACTCCAAGAAACCTGAATGCATCAGAAAAAGTTGTGTTACCCATGACAGCGCCAGCAATTCCTTCATTAAATGAGAACACCCCAACCAGTATAGTTCCTAACGCGCCATTAAAACCATGTACTGCAATAGCACCGACAGGATCATCTATTTTCGCTTTCTTTTCTAAAAATTCGCAACCATAAACTACCACGAATCCGGATATTATG
>JBAZFL010000266.1:0-3010 GCA_041653455.1 Clostridia bacterium | reverse complement strand
TTTCAAGAAGGAAGATATGGCTGATGCAGTACTAGAAGGGCATACTAATTCGCAAATGGCAAAAGATATTGCCGAATATATCTTGAACAAGGAGATGTAATGTTTTTTAAGGATCTAAATGTAAAGGATATCGTGGATATGCCAGTATTAAGTTTGGCATATATTGGTGATGCAGTTTATGATCTTTATGTACGGGAGCACCTGTTGGTAAAAGGATGCTACAAGCCAATTGATCTTCATAAAATGACCATTGCTCTTGTAAATGCCAAAACCCAGAAACAGAGCCTTCTCAAGGTATTAGAGCAGCTTACTGATAAGGAATTAAACCTAGTACAAAGAGGAAGGAATGCAAAATCCAGAAGCAAACCTAAGAATGCTGAAGCAGCAGATTACTCATACGCAACTGCGCTGGAGGTCCTGGTGGGATATCTATATATCAACAAAGAATATGAAAGGCTTGATTACCTTTTAGGAATCATGTTGGATTTGTAAATGGAAGAGAATACGACTGTTATAGCGGGCAGAAATCCTGTTATGGAAGCAATGAAAAAAGATTATCTGATAAGCAGGTTATTGGTCAGTATTGGGGAAAAAGAAGGATCAATTCTGAAAATACTTGCAGAAGCAAAAAAAAGGAATATACCAGTAAAACAGGTATCCGTTTCAAAACTTGATTCTATAACACCGTCACATCAAGGCATAATTGCATATATATCACCGATAGAGTTTTTTGAAGTATCTGATATTCTGGATGTTGCAAAAGAAAGAAATGAACAGCCTTTCATTGTTATACTCGATCAGATAGAGGATGTTCATAATCTTGGCGCAATAGCCAGAAGTGCGGAAGCAGCGGGATGTCATGGGATAATAATACCTCTGCACAGATCAGCACCGGTAAATGCTGCTGCCGTTAAATCCAGCGCTGGAGCATTGCTTCACATTAAAGTAGCAAGAGTTACAAATTTGAATGCAGCCATGGAGCAATTGAAAAAAGAAGGTTTATGGATATGCGGGACTCATCAGGATGCTGATAGCGAATACTATAGTGCCAATCTGAAAGGGCCTTTAGCAATAGTTATAGGTTCAGAAGGTGCAGGCATGTCAAGACTGGTTGCTGAGAATTGTGATTTTAACGTTAACATACCGCTGCAAGGCAATATTACAAGCCTTAATGCATCATGTGCGGCAGCTATAGTAATTTTTGAAGCAGTTAAGCAGAGAAAAATGATAAAATAGGTAAAGATGGAATACCTGCTGGTTGATGGTTACAATATCATAAATGCTTGGCGAAGCGTATTTGACAAAAGCGATCCTCTTGAAGACAATAGGAAAGCGTTATGCGAACTTCTGTCAGATTATCAAGGATATACAGACTTGAAAATAGTAGTGATATTTGATGCTCATCTGGTTCCCGAAGGTAAAGGCTCGTTAATAAACCATGACAAGATAAAAGTGATATTTACAAAAAGCAATCAGACTGCTGATAATTTTATTGAAAGATTCGTTGTAGACTCACATTATAGGGAAAAAATCACAGTTGTCACTAATGATTACATGGAACAGAAGACTGTATTGCAAAAAGGCGCTCTAAGAATGACAGCATCAGAACTTCAACACGAAATATTCACTAAAAGAAAAAGTGCAACAGCTATTCAAAATGAAACTAACTTTATTATAGATAATTTAGATATTGAACAGAAGAGAAAGTTATTAAGGATAAAGCATGAAGACGGATTCGATAAATAGTATTATAAAAAAAGCGAAAAAAGGTGATAACTCTTCAATGGATTATCTTTTAAAAGAGTATTCTGCGCTTGTAAGGAAAAAGGCTAATGGCCTCTATCTTATCGGTGCAGATAAGGATGACCTGTTGCAGGAAGGAATGATAGGTCTTTTTAAAGCTGTATTGAGTTATGATTCGCAAAAGGAAACTTCATTTGACACATTTGCCGCATTATGCATAAACAGACAGATGCTGTCTGCAATAAAAGGAGCAAACAGATATAAACATAAATTATTAAATGAATATGTATCGATATATGAAGATGAGGATCAAGCTGAAGAGAAGCAGTCTTTGCCTGTATCTATTCCTGACAACAAATTTAATCCTGAGATTATAGTCACGCAGGCTGAGTCGCTTGAGCTCTTAAGAAAAAGGATGCATGACAAATTGAGCAGTATGGAGAAGAAGGTGCTGGACATGCTTATAGAAGGTCATACTGTTGCTTATATGTGTAAATCATTGGATAAAGATGCAAAATCAATAGATAATTCTATACAGAGGATTAAAACAAAGGTACGCAATATTTTGAAAGAAGAGCATTGAAGTATTGATTATATATGTTATAATGTTTTAGTCGCTGACATAGCTCAGTCGGTAGAGCACCTCATTGGTAATGAGGAGGTCGGCAGTTCGATTCTGCTTGTCAGCTCCATAAACGGTTTATTGAAACCGTTTTTTTTTAGAGAAAAGCCCGGTTACTTGTCCCGGGCTTCTTAGATATCATCCTTAGAATAATTCCTTGAATGCTTTTCCGAATCTGAAAGCAGGAGCTTTACTTGTTTTAATTTGTATTTTTGCTCCGGTCTTTGGATTCACACCTGTTCTTGCTGCTCTTTTTTTGACCTCAAAAGTTCCAAATCCGGCAAGTTGTATCTTGTCGCCTTTTTTTAGTGTTTTTGCAACAACATCCAAAAAAGCATCATAAGCCTTATTTGTTTCTTTCATTGTCAAACCTGATTCAGCTGACATAGCCTTAATTAATTCACGCTTATTCATTTTTCCCTCCTTGAGTATATGCATATTATATAATATCATCCATTTATAGTAAATAATAAATATAAAAGATGATATAATTTATATTATGCAAAGCGAGATATTTATTCTAGAAATTGAATTTAGTGTTGGAAACATAAAAGACTATATATATCCTGCAGTAATAAAGGAACAAGACTGCATGATGCTTGTAGACTGTGGATTTACAGGATACCTTCCGAGTATAGAAAAAGC
>JBAZFL010000265.1:0-3011 GCA_041653455.1 Clostridia bacterium | reverse complement strand
TACAAGAAAGACATATGGGTTCACTCATGTGGCAATGTGCGACAGATTATGCCGGACTTGTGCGAGATGGGAGTTGATGTTCTGAATCCGATTCAGCCTGAGTGTATGGACATATTCGAAATTAAAGAATCTTTTGGAAAGAAACTAGCATTTTGGGGAGGAATTTCGACTCAACGCACTCTTCCATATGGAACTGTATCGCAAGTTAAAGCTGAAGCTGAAAGAGTAATAACAAACATGAGCAGTAATGGAGGTTATATTGCAGCACCTGCACAGGAAATACAGGACGATGTACCTTATGAGAATATAATTGCATTGATTGATGTTCTAAGATATTACGGAGCATAAAGAATTACTAATGTTTTTTATGTAACTGGCAAGTTATTATTGCATTATTAAGATTAAATTGATAAAATTAACCATAATAAATTTGGTTGGAGGATAAATATGAAATCAGCTGGAGTAGTAAGAAAGATAGATGAATTAGGGAGAATAGTAGTACCGATAGAATTACGTAAATCCCTTAATATAGGAAAAAGAGAAGCAGTTGAGATATCTTTAGATGATGATTGCATTTTAATAAAGAAATTTGAACCAGGCTGTTGTCTTTGCGGATCAACCGATGATCTGCAGGTTTACAATGGAAATAAAATCTGCAGCGAATGTATCGAGGAGCTATCCTCTGCCGCTTCCGAATAAAATCGTGTAAACTTCATTTCTTGAAATATTGCAGTTAACGGCTATTTTTCGCATAGCATCCTTGCGGGAATAGCCGTTTTTTATTAACTCATCATATTGAAATCTGATGCTTTGTTCAGTATCAGGTGCCTGATCCTTTTTCATTTGCTGATCCGTTGTAGTACAGCCTTTAAAAATTATGACATATTCACCTTTTGGCTCATTTAATAAAAGATATTCAGCTATATTCTCTAAGCAATCTACAACCACTGTTTCATATATTTTAGTTATCTCTTTTACTAAAGTAACCATTCTTTCAGCTCCAAGAATTTTCTTAGCAAGATCAATTGTCTTTACTAGTTTATGAGGAGCTTCATAAATAATACATGTCCGTGATTCATCACGGATTTTTTCAAAAAATGCTTTTTTTTGGGAAATTTTAGTAGGAGGAAAACCTTCAAAACAAAATGATGATGTATCAAAGGGAGACATCATCAATGCGCTTATTGCTGCATTAGCTCCTGGAATAACCGTTACTCTTAGATTATTTTCGTATAAAAGCTTAACTAACTCATTACCAGGATCTGATATCGCAGGACAACCTGCATCTGAAACAAGACAGACATTCATTCCTGTCATTATATCCTTCAGAATATTGTGTCCACTTGTTTCCATATTATGCTGATGGTAACTGACTAGTTTTTTCTTAATGCCTAATGCGTTAAGCAATCGTAATGTATGTCTGGTATCTTCACAAGCAATATAATCACAGTTTGACAGAGTCTCAATAGCTCTCTTTGATATATCTGAAAGATTACCGATTGGAGTTGCAATAAGATAAAGCACTAATTATTCCTCCCATATAGCATGTTAACCTCTTCGGTATAAGTTCCATCAGGTTTGTGAATTATGAGAGGATGTTCCACTATCAAAGATGGACTCATATCCTTTAGGCCCTGTATTAGTACTAGGATTGCTGGAGAGTTTGCATTCGCATGTACAAATCTGATAGTTTTTGGTTCAATATAATTGTTTTTCATCAATGCAAGTATTTCATTGAGTCTCTGAGGTCTATGAACCATTGTAAAGATACCTTTTGATTTCAGCAAATGTCTTGTGGCTTTTAAAATGTCCTCAAGGGTACAAAGAATCTCATGACGCGCATATGCCATAGCATCTGCAGAACTTATAATTCCAGTACCAGCTTTGAGATAAGGCGGATTAGTTATCACATGATCAAAACTGCCTGCTTGAAAGTATTCTTTAATATTCTTAATATCTCCGTTTATGATTGATATCTTGTCTTCAAGATTATTTAACTTTACATTTCTGACTGCCAGTTCATATGTTTCTTTCTGTATTTCAATACCTACAATCATCTTCGGTTTGTATTTTCCATATAAAAGAAGAGGTATAATACCATTTCCAGTTCCAAGGTCTATAACAGATGATGTATTCCTCACGTATGTAAATGAAGACACCAAGACAGCATCAGTCCCGAAACAGAACTGCTTTTTATTCTGTATGAGTTTTAAACCTTCAAGCTGAAGATCATCCAGCCTTTCATCTTCATATACCATGTGACTATTATACATTTGGAAAAGGATATTTTACAAATAAAATATCTAAATTTTCTTGTGATAATGTTAAATATGTTTTACTGAACTTTTAAAAACAGCTTATTCCTGTTGATAGATATCTCTTCGATATCAGTATCGCTATACTTTTCAAGTGCTTTAAGCAATAATCTTGGATGCAGATTACCTTTTGCTCCAGCTTTGCATAAAACGGAAAAATTATGCTCGTCATGATAATCGATTTTATAAATATAAGGCAGGATGTCAACAGGACCTTTCTTATTGGACTTGTCAACTTCAATACTATCCAAAGACAATATCAAATCTAGTGCATTCTTCAAGTTCTTACTGCTATTTACCTTGAAAACATATATTGCTGATCCTACATCTTCCATCAAAGAAGATTTTTCAACTTCAAAAGCTTCAAGTAATTCAAATCCGTCAGGCAGAGTTACAGAAAGTTTATCAATTGCTTCCTGGCAGCTATAGTCTATATTAAACCATATATCTGCATACTCGCTGTCGGATGTCACTCCAACCGGTAATGGCAATGCGAAAACTAATCTCATACCTGGATTAAATCCCTGCGTATATATAACATCTAAACCAGCTCTGCGTAAAGCGCGCATAAAAGCATTCATCATCTCAATATGAGAAATAAATTTGACTTTTTCAGTTTTTCTGAATTTAAATCTTATTGTCTTCAAAACAAACCCCACATTTAAACTTCACTGCACCGCAAGAACTGCACTTCTC
>JBAZFL010000264.1:0-3017 GCA_041653455.1 Clostridia bacterium | reverse complement strand
GGATGGAACTTTCAGTATTCCTGATGGGAATGAAATGTATGAATTCGCATATCGTACTGCTGACGATCCTGAAGGTTTGATTGACCAGGCTGAAAAAATGGCAGAAAATGCTATTGAGAGAAATAAGAAGGCCATAAACGGAGGAATAGAAAGCTTGATTTTATGCTCTGATTATTGTTATAACAATGGTCCATTTTTATCTCCTGAACAGTTTTCAATATTCATAACTCCATTCCTTTCAAAGATAATAAAGAGCATTAGAGAAGAAGGAGGATATGCGATTAAACATACAGATGGCAATATTATGCCCATACTCGATCAGCTTGTTTCAGCAAATCCTCATGCTATACATTCTCTTGATCCTATGGCTGGTGTTGATATAGCAAAGGTTAAAAAAACTGTTGGAAATAAGGTATGTCTTATTGGAAATGTTAATTGCGCTTTACTCCAAACAGGGACTGATGAAGAAGTTATTAAAAGCGCGACATACTGCCTTATGCATGGAAAACCAAATGGCGGATATATATACTCAACAAGTAATGTTCCTTTTAAAGGATTGAAGCTGGAAAGATATCAGCTTGTTCTTGATGTATGGAAACAACACAGGAAATATTAGTGAATAGAAAGCAAAATTTAACTTAAAAATTCCCAAAATACCGGCCCTTTTTTTTGACGCCTAGCATACGCCAGGTGGGTTCCGTGATGCATGTTTCTGTCTTCCGTCAGAATACGGCCTGACATCCGCATACATACTTCTAGATCCCGTCAAATTACTGTAGGTTCAAATACAAGGGTTATCGAGTACCTCAGGAATTCTCTTACCTGAATTATACTATAAAAAACCCTTTATATCAATATATTATATTAATTAGAGATACTTAAGAAAGATCACTTAATGTTATTGCTTCTCGCATAATGAAAAAGATATTGCTGTGCATAACCTGCTAAATTGCCGAATTTATCCTGACCAAATTTCTGGACATACTCAATACTGACTTCCTTTTTCACATACAGATTCTCCATAATTCTTTTTACCCAAACATCAGTCGGAAAAGCATATGATGAGATTCCGGAAAAAAGAATTATGCAGTCTGCTACCTTCTGTCCTACTCCCTTAAGCCTCATTAATTCTTTTTTCGCATTGGAATAACCCATTTCTTTATACCTATTTTTATCAAAATCACCCTCCAAGTTTTTTATCATTAAAGATGAATTAAGTATATAGTCACATCTGAATCCCGCTCTGCATTGATTAATTGTACATAAATCAGATGAGCAGACAGCGTCAATACTTGGAAAAGTATAGCAGTCATCTCCAATAGGCTTTCCTAAAATCCTACTTAAATCCTTTATATTTCTTGCAATTCTTTTAATATTACTATTTGAGGATGTTATAAAACTTATGACTGTTTCATAAAGCTCCTGATTAAGTATTCTTATTCCAGGGGCTGATGATATAGCCCGGTTCATTATATTATCCTTTCTTAGAATTTCTTTAATAGCATCATAATCGGTGTCCAGGTCAAAATAGCTATACCATATATCAAAAAATTCCTGCTTCCCGCAATATAATATGATGCTATTACCACTCTGCTCTGCTAATATCTTTTTACTGTATGCTATGCCAAGAAACCTGTTATCACCATGCTTCTCCCATCGAAAGCACTGTCCGCATTCAAATGTATCCTTAAGATTAATATCATCTTGATCGATATTGTCCAGTACAACATAATCATCATAAAAAAAAGGCTTAATCTTCATATTCCAAGCTAACCATGCAATGTCCTTCAAGTTTATCCAATGTAAAACTTACTTTATTACCTTTAATGGAAAATTTTACAGGTTTTTCTTCTGGAACTATTTTAATGTTCTTGATCTTCTTTGGCAGATTTAGATTGATCTTTATTTTATATAAAGGAATAACATCCTCTATGACATCAAAATCTGTACACCTTCTTTCAGGTATGTAATTAAGCATGTGAAGAATGTATCTTTTTTTATCATCTTGAATGTTCATTGCAGTAAATACTGTTGATGGACCGTCATGGGTTACAATCTTTTCCTTAATAAGCAACATTATTGCATCATTAAGCATGCACTTTATCCATTTCGGACCCTTTTTGTTATATATTTCAAAAATCGGATGACTGAAATAAACAGAATTTCTCTTCTTATTAATGACTACTGCATCATATGATTCTATGTGTGAAGAAGGACCTTGAAGATGAGATGAGAAATGTTTATATGACCTGTTAAATACAGGTTCATATGCCTTTACAAGAGATTTCCCTTTTGAAGTTTTTGTCTCCATACCTTTCGCATACATAACATACTCAGTCTTATATAAATCTTTTCCTATTACATCAGTAGGTATTACATAATCGGCAGATCCGTTTCTTGGCAGAAATCTCCCTTTAACTGGTTGGTTATAATCATCACAAGTCTCATTAATTATTATTACATCAGATCCAGAAAAAATGGAATCAAATACAGAAATAACTCTTCCATTGTTTTTCAAGTATTCACAAAGCTTCTTATCCATATTTTCATCAATAGTTATTCTTTCAGGAATTATTAGTAATTTGTATCTACTGAAATCCATATCCTGATCAATAAAATCGAATTGATAAGATAATTGGCTTAGCAGGCTTTCAATAGCTGCTTGTGATGAAGAAACCCTGCTCTTATCGTCCATCGGAACAAGTACTCCGATTTCTGCAACATGATCCGCATTTGCACACCAGGGTTCTTTTTCTTCAACTTTGGAATAAACTTTTCCTATCAGATCATATACAGGCTTTGATAAAGCTCCACTAGGTTCAAGCTGATCACCGATAAGGCATTTCGAGTTTAAAGCAAGCATTCTGTAAATTTCGTACTCAAGAGCTTCTACATTCTTAAATGAATGAAAATCACCCCAGCTGGTATGGAATTTCCCAGTGTGGGCAAGATAATCTTTTCCAAGATTTCTTGTGTATCTGCAAGTCACTGGAAAGTGCATATATCCCCAACCTCCA
>JBAZFL010000263.1:0-3025 GCA_041653455.1 Clostridia bacterium | reverse complement strand
AGCTGTAACACTGCTGCGAACGTTTTTTAGAGCCATAAGACTTTCATCAATATAATCCCAGTTAGAAGATTTGTTTTGCAAAAAATCCAAAAAATCTGAGCTGTCTTCAACACTACAGCCATTAATCCCGATATCAATTAAGAAAGTCTGCAAATTCTCAAGATTTTCTTTTTCAGAGTAGATTTTAATCTTTATCCATTCCATCAGAAAAGTCTCTTTTTCTTTTTATCTTTATTATTTGATTCACCTAAAAGCTCAGCATAAGTCGTTAAAGCCTTTTTTTGCTCTTTTGTGAGTTTTTTTGGAACATCAACATATACTTCAAATATCTGATCACCTCTCGCATCTCTGTTCAGGACCGGTATCCCTTTATTTTTAATTGTAAATGAAGTATTAGTCTGAGTACCCTCAGGTATACTGTATTTCATATCACCGTCTAAAGTCGGTACTGTTATATCATCTCCTAAAACCGCTTGAGCATAACTTATGGGTATTCTGCAGTATACAGTAGTATTATCTCGTGCAAATATTTCGTGTGGCATTACGGATATGTGAACAAGTAGATCTCCCTCAGGACCGCCATTTTTCCCTGCATCTCCTTGACCTCTTAGTGATATAATCTGATTATTGTCAATACCTTTAGGAATATTAATTTCAATTTTCCTAGTTGTTCTGATATTCCCAGAACCTTTGCATTTTTCGCATGATTCCTCAATTATCTTTCCTTTTCCATTACACTTATTGCATGTTGTTGCAGTTATCATCTGCCCGAAAAGAGTATTCTGCTGTATCCTCATCTCACCTGTTCCTCTGCATTGAGGACAAGTCTTCATTCCTGTTCCTTCTTTTGCGCCAGTCCCGTTACATTTTTCACAGGTCTCACTCCTGGAGATGTTCAATGTTTTCTTAGTACCGAATGCGGCTTCAACAAATGTAATTTTGAGGCTTTCATTTATATCTCTACCTCTTGATGGAGCATTTCTTCTTGTTGAAGAAGATGAGAATCCATTTGAAAATCCGCCTCCAAAAAGATCATTGAAGATATCAAAAGGATTAAATCCTCCAGAAAAACCTGATGAAAAGGACCCATTGAGACCATCAAAACCGAACTGGTCATATTGCCTTCTTTTATCAGGATCACTTAGAACACTGTAAGCTTCACCAACTTCTTTAAACAAAGTTTCAGCTTCAGCAGTTTTATTAATATCCGGATGATATTTTTTCGCCAATACTCTATATGCTTTTTTTAATTCTTCGTCAGTAGCGTTGCGGTTAACGCCTAAAACTTCATAATAGTCTCTTTTATCTGCCACAAGTAACGCCCCTTGTAAATATTATTTTGTACTCATGCGGCGATTTGCACCGCCGCATGAGCGACCGATTCATTATATACTATCCTGTCTTACTTGTCATCATCAACTACTTCATAGTCTGCATCATAAACATTATCTTCTTTTGCTTGTCCATTCGAGTCTGATGTATGAGCTTGAGGGCCTTCCTGTCCTGGAGCGCTGCCAGTATTCTTGTACATTTCTTCTGAGAATTTATACACGGCTTGCTGAAGCTCTTCAGTTGCAGATTTTATTTGTTCAGTGTTAGTCCCTTTTATAGCATTTTTCAAATTTTCAATCTGTTCTTCAATTTTTGCTTTATCTGAGGAATTAACTTTATCACCATTATCCTTCAACAGCTTCTCTGTCTGATATATCATTGAATCTGCATTATTTCTTATATCAATTTCTTCCTTCCTTTGCTTATCTTCCTTCTCATGAGCTTTCGCATCATTTACTGCTTTCTGTATCTCATCATCATTTAAATTAGTTGATGCAGTAATAGTTACTTTCTGCTCGTTTCCTGTTCCTAAATCTTTTGCTGATACATTTACAATACCATTCGCATCTATATCGAAAGTTACTTCAATCTGAGGGACTCCTCTTGGTGCTGGAGCTATTCCAGTAAGCTGGAATTTTCCTAATGTCTTGTTATACTGGGCCATTTCCCTCTCGCCTTGAAGAACATGAATATCTACTGCAGTCTGTCCGTCAGCTGCTGTTGAGAATATCTGTGATTTCTTAGTTGGTATTGTTGTATTACGTTCAATCAGCTTTGTACATACTCCGCCAAGCGTTTCAATACCTAATGAAAGAGGAGTAACATCCAGAAGTAAAAGATCCTTTACATCCCCTGTAAGAACTCCTGCCTGAATAGCAGCTCCGACTGCGACACATTCATCAGGATTAATACCTTTAAATGGTTCTTTTCCAATAAACTTTTTAACTGCATCTTGAACTGCAGGTGTTCTGGTTGAACCTCCGACAAGAAGAACTTTATGTATATCTGCAGGTTTTAATCCAGCATCATCCATTGCTTTTCTTAAAGGATCCATCGTTTTCTGTACCAGGTCTGCAGTAAGTTCATCAAACTTAGCTCTTGTCAATGTGATATCCAAGTGCTTAGGTCCTGAAGCATCTGCAGTTATAAAAGGAAGATTTATATTTGAGCTCATTACGCTTGAAAGCTCTATCTTGGCTTTTTCAGCAGCTTCCTTTAGTCTTTGCAATGCCATTTTGTCGTTTCTCAAATCAATTCCGTTTTCTTTCTTAAAGGTATCAGCAAGATAATCTATTACCTTATTATCAAAATCATCTCCGCCAAGCCTTGTGTTTCCGTTTGTCGCAAGCACTTCGAAAACTCCGTCAGAAATATCAAGTATCGATACATCGAAAGTTCCGCCACCAAGGTCAAATACCAGTATCTTCTGATCCTGTTCCTTATCCATACCATATGCAAGTGCAGCTGCCGTAGGTTCGTTAATTATCCTCAAAACTTCAAGTCCTGCTATTTTTCCAGCATCTTTTGTTGCTTGTCTTTGAGAATCTGAAAAGTATGCAGGAACAGTAATTACTGCTTGAGTTACTTTTTCTCCAAGATAAGCTTCTGCATCTGCTTTAACTTTTTGAAGAATCATAGCGGATATTTCTTGAGGTGAATATTTCTTGCCATCTATATTTATCCTTCTGTCTGA
>JBAZFL010000262.1:0-3029 GCA_041653455.1 Clostridia bacterium | reverse complement strand
ATTGATAGTAAAAAGCTGCAGATTTTTAACTCCTGAAGCGGTCTCTATCCTCATAGCAGTCTTTTTTACAATGTTATTGTCATATAAATACTTAGCTACACATCGTATGGAGTTACCTGCCATTTTTCCTTCAGAACCGTCTTTGTTGAATATTCTCATAAGAGCATCAGCTTTTTTAGATTCCTCGATAAGTATTAATCCGTCAGATCCGATTCCATAATTGCGGTTGCATAATGATATGGCTAAAGATTCAGGGCAGTTAATTCTCTTGTCACGATTGTCAAAGTAAATATAGTCATTTCCCGAACCATGCATTTTAACAAATTTAAGCTTGAGTCTTTCATTTCTCATATTGTTTATGTCTATAAGTTCTGTGTTGTTCTGATTAAATCTGCTTGCTAAGATATCTGCAAGAGCATTTGCTGTATCCAAAGAGGTCAAGCAGGGGACTGAGAGCTGAATAGCTCTCTTGTGAAGTCTTATGAAATCTTCCATGGCTGCTCTTGTGTTTGGAATGGTACAGACAATGTATTTTATCTTTCCTGCATCCAACAGCTTGATCAATGTATCATCATATGAAAGCTTGTTTACAAATGTCACATCAATCCCGAGGCTGGAAATAGCTTTTGCCGTGCTGTTGGTGGCATATATCTTAATATTCAGCTCATTGAATTTTTTTGCGACCTTCAGTATTTCCAGACGGTCTTTTTTATCAACAGAAATTAGTACACCTTTTGACTTGTCTGAATCTACTTTGAATCCGGCTGAAGTAAGCCCTTTGAAGAGCGCTTCATTCAGCGTCTTTCCTATTCCAAGAACTTCGCCTGTAGATTTCATCTGCGGGCCTAATGTTGAGTTTGCATCAGTTAGTTTCTCAAATGAGAATACTGGTACTTTTACTGTGAAATATGGAGGCTGGCGGTAAAGCCCGGTACCATAACCTAAGTCCTTAAGTTTCTGGCCAAGCATTACTTTGGATGCCAGTTCCACCATTGGGATACCTGTTACTTTCGATATGTAAGGAACAGTTCTGGATGCTCTTGGATTAACCTCTATGACATACACATCATCTTCGTAAATTAAGTACTGTATATTTACAAGACCTTTCGTGCCTAGTGATAATGCAAGTTTTTCTGAGCAGTCAATAAGTTTCTTAAGCAGAAGATCATTAAGTGAGTAATGAGGATAAACAGCTATCGAGTCACCTGAGTGTATGCCAGCTCTTTCTATATGCTCCATTACTCCGGGTATAAGGATATCCTCACCATCGGATATTACATCCACTTCAAGCTCTGTACCCATCATATATTTATCTACCAGTACAGGATTTTCAATAGTCTGTTTCAGAATTACATTCATATACTGCTGTATTTCGTCTTTCGTATAAGCAATTACCATGTTCTGACCGCCTATGACATATGATGGTCTTAATAACACGGGATATCCTAATTCTTCAGCAGCATGTGTTGCCTGTTTGGTGTTCATTACTGCCATTCCCTTAGGCCTGATTATATTGAATCTGGATAAAAGCTCATCAAAACGCTCCCTGTCTTCAGCCATATCTATGCCTTCAGCAGATGTGCCCAGTATCATTATGCCGTTCTTGTCCAGAAATTTCGTCAGCTTTATGGCAGTCTGTCCGCCAAATGCTACAACCACACCAATGGGTTCTTCAACCTTTATGACATTCATGACGTCTTCTTCAGTCAGAGGCTCGAAATATAACCGGTCTGCTGTATTGTAATCAGTAGATACGGTTTCAGGATTGTTATTAATTATAATTACCTCATAACCCATATCTTTCAAAGCCCAGACGCAGTGTACAGAGGAGTAGTCAAACTCGATACCCTGTCCGATACGTATGGGGCCTGAACCAAGCACGATTATCCTTTCTTTTCCAGAGCGTTTCATTGTTCTTGCTTCACAGTACTTATCGTATGAGGAATAAAAATATGGAGTTTTCGCTTCAAACTCTGCAGCGCATGTGTCAACCATTTTGTAAGATGCATCCAGATGAGGAAGTGTTTTAAGGTTAGCAATTCTCTTTATTGATTTATCAGTAAAACCAAGCTTTTTAGCTTCAAGATACATATCATCAGTATAACCGGTTTCCAGTTTCTTTTCGAAATCTGCAAGGTTTTTAATTTTAGCAATAAACCATCTGTCAATCTTGGTTATATTGAATATCTCATCAATGGAAATTCCTTGCTTCAACGCCTGATATACTACGAACAAACGCATGTCATCGACATTATAAAGCTTCTTATGGATATCGGTATCTTTGTCGAATTCCTTGTTGAGGGTATCTAAAGAAATTTCTGCTCCTCTTACAGCTTTCATTAATGCCATCTCGAAAGTCGGAGCAATAGCCATTACTTCCCCAGTGGCTTTCATCTGCGTGCCAAGCTTATGGCTTGCATTGGCAAACTTGTCAAAAGGCCATTTTGGGAATTTGACAACAACATAATCTATTGCAGGTTCAAAACATGCGCATGTTTTTCCAGTAATGTCGTTTTTAAGTTCATCTAGTGTATAACCCAGAGCAAGCTGCGCAGTGATCTTGGCTATCGGGTAACCAGTCGCTTTGCTTGCAAGAGCAGAGGAGCGGGAAACTCTCGGATTAACTTCAATTACCGCATATTCAAAACTGTCAGGATTAAGTGCAAACTGAACGTTACAGCCTCCTATTATCTTTAACTCGGTAATTATATTTAGAGCTGCAGTACGCAGCATCTGATATTCTCTGTCTGAAAGTGTAAGTGCAGGAGCGACAACTATGGAATCTCCGGTGTGCACGCCAACCGGATCAACATTCTCCATTGAGCATATGGCTATTACATTTCCATTTTTATCCCGCATGGTTTCAAATTCTATTTCTTTCCAGCCGTATATATATCTTTCAACCAGTATCTGATTTATAGGGGAAGCATCAAGCCCGGATTTTGCTATTGAAAGAAGTTCCTCCTCATTATATGCGAC
Source organism: Clostridia bacterium (assembly GCA_041653455.1). GTDB lineage: Bacteria > Bacillota > Clostridia > DUPQ01 > DUPQ01 > DUPQ01. Next base: position 50 of record JBAZFL010000262.1, on the reverse strand, counting down.
TCCGCCTCCGGTTCCTCCTAATGTGAATGCAGGACGGACTATTACAGGAT
>JBAZFL010000261.1:0-3079 GCA_041653455.1 Clostridia bacterium | reverse complement strand
TGTGAAAGTAGAGAACATACCTCGATGGGCGCAAGAAAACCCTGAATTAGCGGGTTCATTGTACGCCTTGCATAAAGTGGTATCTCCAATTGCCGAAGGTCTTGGGCTTGTCGGCGGGGGCATGGTGGGGGCAGGAACTGCTGGCCCCGTAGGTGCTATTGCCGGGGCCGGATTGGGCTATGCCGGTGCTGAACGCATGAAGAAAATAGGCAGTCAGGCACTTGGAATAGATCAAACGGAAACTCTGCCACAGGCAATGACACAGACAGGCAAGGACATTGTTTCCGGCGCAGGCATGGAAGCTGGCGGTCAAATTGCCGGAAGGGTCATTCAATACGGTGCAGAAAAGTTATTGCAGCCATTCGCCAAACAGGTAACTCCGGCCATGAAGGAAGTTGCCGATATTGCCAAAAAAGAAGGGATTACCTTGTCCCCTGCGGAATTAACACAGTCCAAATCATTGGGATTGATGGAAAAGGCGTTAGGATTTATTCCGGGTTCATCGGGGGCAATCCAACGCGAAGAACTTAACCAACTTATGCAGTTGTCAAATGTCAGGGAAAGATTGCTGCAAAAATTATCAGAGGGTAAGGGTGTCCCCGATTCCCTTGAAAAAGTAGGATTGAATATCAAGAATACCGTAGATTCCCTTATAACAAAAAGTGAAGCCGCCAAGAAGAAGGGGGTAAGACAGGTAGCGGACGATCTTCTGAGAAGGGCGGGTTCTACGGATACATATGAATCTCTCGGTATGAAAACTCAGGACTTAATCAAACAAGCGTCGGAGAAAGCAGTTGCCAAAAAGAACGCGATATATAGAGAAATAGGGCAGTACATACCAGAGGGTGATTATCCAATAGCAAAAACAACGGGCGTTGCCGAAGAAGCATTAAAACGTGTTGAAAACTCGCTTAATCCCGATACTACATTGGTCAAGGTTCTAAAAAAGATATTGAGGCAGGGAGAGGCCGACCCCGAAACGACCAAAATACTTGACACCATCAAAGATTATCCCGAAAAGGTTCAGAAACAAATTCTAGAATCTCAGGGCATAGATTTATCTGCCGCACAATATCAACCTCGCAATTGGAGCAATTTGCAAAACATGAGGTCGGAACTCAATAGTCTTATAGCAAGGGAAAATCAGGCTATCGGAAAGGGGGCAGAAGGATTTAAAGGACAGGGAACGGTTGAAAGTAATGTGTATGGGAGATTGAAAAAAGCCCTTGACGCTGACATGGAAAGTGTGGCGCAACGGGTTGGCTCTCAGGCAAAAGACAAACTCGATATAGCCAATGCATTTTACAGAGAAGAATTTGCTCCTGTCTGGAAAAATAAGGATATCCAGAGACTCGTTTATTCAAAGCCCGAAGCCGTTGTTGACAATATATTAAGACCGAATAACATTACCGAAATAAAGACCCTTAAAAAAGCCATAGGTGAAGGTGGGTACAAACCGTTAAAAGAAAAATTCGTTTCCCGATTGATAGAAAATGCGGGCAAGGGAGAAGGGGGATTCACGTGGGAAAAGGCAGCATCACAACTTGAGAAATATCGTCCCGAAGAACTTAAGGAAATCCTAGGGGATAACGCCAACGTTGTATTGGGTGCTATCACAAAGGGCATGAACAAAGAAAGTATCCCGGTAGCAGATAGGTTTTTGGTTGGGGTTATTAAAAAATCAACCCCCGAAACCGTAATGAATATGGTGTTCCATCCTAACAATGCGGGTAACGTCAATCTCATTAAAAATGTTGTTGGAAAAGATACATTCGACGAAGCGAAAACCGCTTTTACCGCCAAACTCTTAAAAATGAGCGAATACGGTAGCTATAGGCCGATACCCTCAGTCAGGGCAATGAGCCAATTTGATGAACCAACGTTATCGGCAATTTATTCTTCGGAAGAAAGGGTTGCCCTTGATAACCTTATGAAATTAAGCAAGGCGGCACAAGGGGCAGAACGATTGGCGGGAAATCCTTCCGGTACGGCTCAATCGGTTATTACTTTCCAACAGGGCAGGGCAGTTCTAACCAATATGGCAAAGGGGCGACCCGACATAGCTACCGCGATATGGTTTTTGCCCAAGGGTCTTGCAAAGATTTATTTATCCCCTGTCGGAAGGAAATATTTCACTACGGGATTTAATGTCCCAGTTGGTACGGAAGCAAATGCCAACATAGCGTCAAAATTAATGGCCATAGCTGGTAAAGATGGTTATGAAATTATGTCAGAAGGAAGATAATGTCCGTTAAGGCTCGCGATATACCGCTTCCACGTAAATTGGCGGATGGTTCATTCGATTCCCGTGACTTTGAATCTTGGATGAGAAATGTATACGGAAAATTTTCATCCATAAATAATTTCGTCAATGATGTTCTTAATGCCGGAGATGGAATTACCCTCACCTTTGATGATACCAATAATACCCTTGAAGTCAAGACCACGGTGTCCCTCCCCGCGTCTACGGCAACGGGGGACATTATCTATGCCAATGATACTCCTGCGTGGGACGTTCTTACGGGCAATACAAGCGGAACCCTTAAGTATCTTGCTCAAACGGGTGATGGAAGCAATTCTGCCGCTCCAGAATGGGTAGAGATCGCATCAAGCACATTACCCACCATGTCTTCCGCTACGTTGAGGGGGTTGATAACCGATGAAACAGGGTCTGGATTGGCGGTATTTAATACAAGCCCGACATTGGTTACTCCTATATTGGGTGTTGCGGCGGCTACGTCGATCAACAAACTAACGATAACCGCTCCGGCTACTGGTTCTACTCTGACAATAGCCGATGGTAAAACACTTACGGCAAATAACACACTTATTCTGTCTGGAACAGACGGAGAAACCCTTACGCTCACAAAGGGTTTGACTGTTACAACCAACGCGGGGACTCTCGCATTTAACGCGGCAGGTAAAACGCTTACCATTGAACTCGATAGTCTGGTCAATCAGGATTTAACAACGGATTCTTCCCCCACCTTCGCCACCGTCAAACTCTCCGGCCTTACCGATGGCAAAATACCCTATCATGTTGATGATGCCACCGGTCTTGCCGATAGTCCATTATATA
>JBAZFL010000260.1:0-3085 GCA_041653455.1 Clostridia bacterium | reverse complement strand
GCTTATGCAGGATATATTCAAAGCATACGGATGTACTCCTAACTGGGAAGCAGATCTTGTTCCTGTATGGAATCCAAGAGATGACATCTGGGAAGATTCAGTTATAAAACCAGTTATGGCTGATGCTTGCTTATTCTTAAGAAAGTGCTACACCGAAGGACTTGTTCATCCAGAATTGTTCTCAATGAGTTCAACTAATGTAAGAAACCTTATCTCAAATGGACTTGCAGGTTCCTGTTTCTATTGGGATACATGGTTAATATCATGGGAAAATGCAGTTAAGAACACAGTTGGAACAAGCGCTTACATGGTAGCTATCGGTGCATTAACAGGTAATGTTACTCAGAAGATTAATCCATGGAAGACAGAAATAGGTGCTCCTTATGTATTGATGGCTAATACAGCACAACCAAAAGAAGTTATAAACTGGTTCATAACATTATGCTATGGTACTGCAGAAGACTTCTTCACATTCAGATATGGTGTGCCTCAGGCTGACAAGACTGGAAAAACTGGCTATTATCTTGACGGAATGAATGTATATCAGCTTCATTATCAAGCAGATGATCAAGGAAAAGTTCTTAGTTCCGGAACACCTGTTATAATCGGCGGACATCCTGGATATGCATTGGATATAGGTACTTTTGGATACAAATCAGCATACAACTCTGGAAACGCTACATGGGATGCAGATCAGGTTGCTATAAATTCTGCTAATCTTCAGAGAAGATATGATGTATTCAATGAGTATAATGATGGAAGATTATACATTCTTACTGGTGACTACGAACAACCTACTAATCCGGAATATACAACAGTAATTTCCGAATGGGCAGGCGCAGGCATGAAATATGTATCAAGTATAATGGTTGACGGAATTGAGCCAAAAGTTGCTCTTAGAGCATACCTTGAAACAGTAATGGCTTTCAATCCTCAGGTTACTTTAGATTTCATGAATGCTAAATTAGGAAAAGCTTCCGCTCAAAGTTATTCTGAAGTTTGGAACAGCGTGAACTAATATTAGTCTTAGAAAATTTAGAACCCGGATATTCCGGGTTCTTTTTTTATATTATATAATTGTCCAGCTGCTGCACTATGATATTCTAGAAGCTATATGACCTAATTAATCTCTGGAAATCTTCTATTATCTGCGGAATTCTCGGTCCTAATACGATAAAAATTACAACCCAGAATATTACCGAAGCTATTATTGATGCTGCTATAAGTATAAGTCTTGCTTTAAAATAATTTTTCTTGCTCTCCTTATTTCCAGTAAAAGCATATACAAAAAGCATTACGACATTAACGCATGGAATTGCCATGACAATTATAGTAAGCACCCAGTCAAGAATAGAAACGGTTGCTGATGTATCTGGTATCGGAATATATGGTTGCTGATAGCTTGTGTTCTGCTTGTTTGCAGGATTTTCATCTACGATGTATGTCTTCTCTACATTTGGAGCTTCTTCTGTTTGCTGATTATTCTGTTGATTATTCATGTCAGTCATTTTATAATCCCCCATTTCATTTAAATTATATTATTACATACGATAATGTCAATAAAACAAATGCACAAGCTGAAATATTATTGCTTTGTCATATATTGTTAGCGGTTCTGTACCAAAAGAACTAAATATTCGGAATACAAAAATAACTAATAGAAGTGAAAGGGATATTATTGCCAAAAGCTTAATCCATTTGATATCAGCATTTACTACATACCTCATAATTATGAAAACGATAAAAGCAGCAAGCATTACATATATTCCTGGATGCATAATATATGCTTCTTTAAATTTTAATGAAACAAGCAGCAATAAAGCTCTCACCATTCCGCATCCTGCACAAGGCAGTCCGAAAATAATTTTAGAAGGACATACTTCTCCCACAAAAAGAGTCATAATAACTACATATGCTAAACATGCTGTAAATGGAATCCATACTTTCTTAAGATCACTAAGCAGTCTTTTCCATGATTTTTTTAACATATCAGTAACCTAGTTCCTCATTTACAATAATAACCGTAATTCTTCCTGCTTCTCTCTGCTTTGCTGATACTAAATAATTACAGCATATCCTGTCAGCACTATCACAGCCTTTATTAATATCATCAGATATGCATTTACCGGTACGAACACATGGTGTATTCCTTTTCAGTCTTGCACAGTTTTTAGGAGCCGCAACATGCTTCACTCTTAGTGCTGCTTGTTCAATATCCTTCACTACTTTATTAATACCAGTAACTATAATGACTTTCTTAGGTCCGTAACATAAGCATGCGACTCTGTTACTTGCACCATCTACATTATATAAAATCCCATCTTCTGTTATTGCATTGGTACTGCATAACATTATATCTGCGTTGAACATAGCTGCTTTATCGGTTCTTTCACAAATCCTATATTCTCCTTCTTGAATCATTTCGGTTATTCCACACTGATCCAGAGTAACTGAACCGCCAGTTGAAATAGAAGCATTTGTATACAGTAATTCTTTTACAGTTTTCCTTGCTTGGTCTTTACTTTCTACAAAAATTGCCTGCATATTGTTTTTATATAAATTATCCATTACTCTTCTAATATCCATAATTCTGTTATGATATAGCAAACAACTAAAATCATATTCTCCTTTGTGGATAATTATATCATTACTATAGCTGATTCTTCTAAAGGAACTTTTATTTTATCAGCTCGTCTAAACGCTGTAAGCAAAAAAAAGGAAGGTATACAAATAAATGAAAAAACTAATATTGATTCTCTTAATATTCATACTAATACTTACCGGATGCACAAACCCTCCATCCTCATCTCAACCCACTGCAGTTACTTTGGATGAAAACATAAAGCATGTTGAAAACCTCTCACAGCTTAAAAATATGCTTAATGCTTCAAAAGACAATATATTCTCCAGATGGTACCGTGAGATGGATATGCCGATTATGTACAAAGGAGCTGAAGACGCTAACGAGCAGGCAGTATCAGAAACTGGTTCATATTCACAGACAAATACTCAGGTATCAGGAGTGGACGAAGCAGATACTGTGAAGACAGATGGAAAATACATATATTCCATAAATGATCAGGGT
>JBAZFL010000259.1:0-3100 GCA_041653455.1 Clostridia bacterium | reverse complement strand
ATACGATGCCAGGAAGAAGAATTCGTATATGAGAGCTATGCATATAAGGTCCCTGTTGTCCTCATAAGAAAGAAAAATGGCGGTAAAGCGGATGCTTTAAATATGGGTATAAACGCGTCGAGATATCCTTACTTCATATGCATGGATGCTGATTCAATGCTTCAGTCAGATGCTCTTGAAAGAATAGTCAGACCGGTACTTACAGATGAGAACCTGATTGCATGCGGAGGCCTTGTCAGAATTGCGAATGGGGTGGTACTGGAAAATGGAAAAGTCAAGAAATACGGAATGCCGAAAAAAATGGTTACAGCAATGCAGGTCCTGGAGTATGAAAGATCTTTTCTGGCATCCAGGATACTATTTGACATGTTCAACGGAAGCATGATAATATCCGGTGCATTCGGACTGTTTAAAAAGGATATAGTCATTGCAGTCGGAGGATATGACCACGGTACTATGGGTGAAGATATGGAGCTGGTTGTAAGGTTGCATGTATTCTGCCGGAAGAACAACATACCATATACCATCAAATACGAAACAGAGGCAGTATGTTGGAGTCAGGCTCCTGAGAGCATGAGGGATCTGAGAAAACAAAGAAGAAGGTGGCATCTAGGGCTGTTTCAGAGCTTAAGCAAGCATAAGCAGATACTTTTCAGCCGCAAATTTGGAGCAGTCGGATTTGTATCATACATGTATTTCCTTGTTTTTGAGCTTTTATCCCCTTATATAGAGATATTCGGCATATTATCAGTTATAGCTATGTTCCTGCTGGGTATGGTTACGACAAGAGTTGCCTTAACATATACGATAATATCACTGCTTTTTGGAGCTGTATTAACAATATCTGCATTTTTTTCTAGAATACATACCCAGAATATAAAGCTTACAGCCGATGATATTTGGAAAGCGATATGGGCTTGCATATATGAAAATATTGGATTCAGAATAATACTGGCTTTTACAAGAATGACTGCTTTTATAGGCTATAAAAAGAAGAAACTTCAATGGGGTAAAATAAAAAGGGTAAAACTTAACCAGTAACATAACGTATGTAATATAATATAGGTAAATAAAATGAAGGATGAGTAAAAATGATTGCATTCAAAGGTATCAAAAAAGTCTTACTTGGATATTCAAAGAAAGATGTCATTAACTACATAGAGCTTCTAAATGAAGATCTGAACAGCCGCATCCAGGAAAAAGACAAACAGGTAAAAGAAGTTCTGGAGCAAAACAACATGCTTCTCAAAAGACTTGAGCTGCTTGAGAAGAACCAGGATGATATTACTCATACCTTAATTCATGCAAAAAAGGTTGCGGATAATATAATTAACGATGCAAGAAAGCAAGCTGACAGAATGTTAAAAGACACAATATCAAAAAAAGAAAGTCAAATAGAGCATTATGAACAAGTGAAAGATGAATTTGAGAAATTTAAGAAAACAGTCTCTAAAACCCTTAAAAGTTTTATAAAAGAAGCTGAAGTGATAAAAAAAGACTGTGATGAAGTTTGCAGGCTTAACCATGGGAGAGCGGATGAATAAGAAGTATATTATTGTCTTGATAATTATATGTATTCTTACTGCAATACCAGCATTATGCAGCATCTCAGCTGAGGAGGAAGTATTCGTATTAACAGAGGAAGAAAAAGCAATAGTGTCATCTTACCCAGTTATTTACGTCGCGTTGGACAGGAAAAGTTTTCCTTTCGAATTCTATAATCGCTCTGAAAAACAGTACGAAGGAGTTGTGGTTCAGATTCTGGATCGGGTAAAGGAACTTACAGGATTTAAATTTGAATATATTTTAACCAATGATTTCGAAGAAGCTCTGCAGTATGGCATTAATCTTCAAGCTGATATTGCTGTATCAAGAGTACATGAAGGCACTGGATTCATATTGTCAAGGCAGTTAGCAAAATTTAGCGGGCATGATATATCAATACAATACACAAAAAGAATGCCGCTTGAGGTAGTCACATTAATCAACCGTGCAATTGATACTATTTCTGAAGAAGATATCAGTTCGATTATTGCAAGCGAAGCTGTTCAGTACGAGAAAATGTCTGATGACACTAAGGTATATATAACGATCGTTATCTCAGCTTTTATATTAGCAGCAGTAACCTCTGTTACAATACTTACTGCTTATTACAAATACAAAAAACAGAAAGACCTGTTTATGAATACTGACAGGCTTACAGGATATCCCAATATAAAAGGTTTGAAGTCTGTTACAGATGTATCCATAAGTTCATTTAATATAAGTTCATACTGTATGGCTAATCTGGTTGTGAATAACCTGAATCACATAAGGGAAGTATTCGGATATCCTGAAGCAGATAAAGTGCAGACAGATATAGCAATAATACTCGATGACCTAATATACAACAATGAACTCCTTGCAAAAGCAAATAATGATGATTTTATACTTTTACTGCAGTTTACAGAAAAATCCGAAATGGCAGCAAGAATAAATCAGGCAATAAACAGGCTTAACGAAAAATACGAACTTAAAAAAACAGAATACCCCATTGTACTGAGTGTTGGAATTTATACTCCAAAATATGAAGAAGTAAATATGGATATCCTTATGCAGAAATCCTTGCAAGCGCGTCAGTTTATAAAAGAGAAAGACGAGATAAGATACAGATTCTATGATGAGACCATTCATATAATGACTGTAGAGGAAAATCTTATGCAGCAGGAATTTCTTGCAAGCATGGAGAAAGGTGAATTCCTTATCTACATACAGCCTAAGATATCTCTTTTTGATAACAGCATATGCGGTGGCGAGATATTGTCGAGATGGTATAATCCGAGACGCGGGCTTATCCGGCCAGGTGAATATATACCTGTTTTTGAGAAGAGCGGAACTATAATAGCATTTGACATGTACATGTTTGAAAAAGCTTGCCAGCTATTGGCAAAAAGCCTTCAGGAAGGGAAAAAAGTTGTTCCGGTGTCTGTTAATTTTGCAAGATCACACTTTACAAATATTGATTTCTGTAACCAGATATTTGCATTAACGGTAAAATATGAAGTACCGCCGTATTATCTGAATATTGAAGTAACAGAGAGTCTAATTGCGGAAAATGCAA
>JBAZFL010000258.1:0-3130 GCA_041653455.1 Clostridia bacterium | reverse complement strand
ACAGCCTGTTTTAATTCCGGCGTGTTTCCTATGGTATTAAATGTTGATATTGCGCTTGAAAGATTAGACAATATGTATGGGTTGTCAACAGAATGAACTTTTATTATTTCGTTTACATCATTATATTTACCTTCTGAAATATCAATTATCATTTTACCATTAAACATAAGAGCTTCTTCTTGTTGCCGATACTTTTTCTCTTGTCTTTCCTGTATATCAATAGTACGATCTGCTTGAAGTTCTGCTCTGTCTGATCTTGATTTTGCATCGGCAAACGAAGAAATTACAGCCCTATCCGGTGATCTTAAAGCAATCCATTTAGGACTTTGTGGCAAATCATCTTTAGTCAACTTATTTTGCAGAATATCAACTTGAAGCTCTCCTTTTATCGGTTCCGCCTTTTCTTTATACGCTGCTTCTTGTCGCGTAAATTGCGCCACCAACGCAGTATCTATTTTTTTCTGAACTTCAAGAGTATGCTTGGATATAAACTCTGGAGAATTGGCCTCTTTAATTGCTGCGCCATAATCTATTTCTCCGCGCTCATTTCTGAATTTTCCCATTAGTTCAAGAAGTGGTACTTGTACTTTCATCTTTTCTTCATATTCAGTTCTAACAAGCAATGCTTTAGAATCAAACAAGTTTCTTTCAACTGTATTATCACGCCCTAATGCGTTCAGGGTTGCATATACGCTTTTCTTTGCTTGTTCTACGTCCCCGCCGTTTTTGATTGAAAGAAGGGCGTTGTTTTCAGTGTATGAAATTACATCGTTTTGATATTTATGACCAACTGCCACTTGGTGTGTGGCTAATTGAGATAAGGCGCCTTTATTTACTTGGTCAATGGATTGCTGCAATGCTAAGGCTATTTTCTTATCTCCTTTAAATCCTGCCAATACCTTAGCCCCTGACTTGTCAAGCTCTTCAATCGCAGTATTAACAAGACCTTTATTACCGTTCATTTCAAGAATTTCTTGAGGATTAACGTTTGTTTTTAATTGCGTAACCCGTTGCAATACATTTTTTTCGTAATCCTGAACTATCTGAAATGCTAAAGTTTTTTCGTTTTGTAATTTAATTTCATTAATTCTTTCACCCAAAACACCGACTTGTCCTGCTACCCTTGCCGCCCCTTCATATACCGGCTGTTCAATATCCATTGGAGTAATTGCGCCGCCAGCGCCGCCAGCATAAGGATTTATTTTTGATTCGTATGTTTCAAATTTTGCCATTAGCTTATCCTGATAGCGTTACTTACACCTGAAAGTAATGTTGCTGCTGAACTTAACTGGCCGCCTGTAATTGCTGATTTAGCTTGCTGCGTGTAAATACCTGCCCTGCTCATTAACGAACTTGACTTACTTATTCCCTGTGCAAGAATCGCTTGAGCGTCCTTTTCATATTCCGAAAGCGTAGTTTCTTGCAACCATGCCGCAGTGCCGGTTTGAGCAAATCCGCTACTCCCCTCTTTTGCCCTTAACGCCGACACAGCCTTTGCTGCTTCCTTTCGCTTGGTAGATGCTTCGAAAGAGTATTCGTTTAAGGTGTTAATAGCTTCGTTTGTTGTAACTGCTGCGTTTTGTTCGGCAACTTTAGCCTGTGCCTGCCCTGCCTGATACTGAATATAACCTCCGGCTAAAGCCGAAACACCCTGAATCGCTAAACCTATCGCTTCTTTACCCATTCCATAACCCCTTAATCGTTTGTGTTAACTTTGGGTACAATAGCTAATACTGTCATCGGCAACGGTTGATCTTGAATGACTCTGATATATCCGTGCTTATCCCACCCGCCGGTAAAACTGACAATCTTATCCCCGGTAAATAAAGGTGTCGCTATTCCCATTCGGGCGGACGGTGGTCTAAACGGGATAACTTCTTCCGTTCCTGATTCCGTGCCTATCTTAGCACCTAATGTTTCATAGAACCTGACAACCGCTGAATGTATCTTTTTCCTTGCTCCCTGCGTTGAACCACCCACGCCCTGTAGTTCCAAGTCCATAGGTTCTAATACGGAAGTATAAGGCAATCCAACTGTGATTGATGCCGCCGCATACTCAATACTTATAGCTCCCGAAGTAACTGTTTCATCGGGATAGGCCGCACCATCCCCAAGTACCGAAACTGTACAACCCTCCAGGTGGTCAAGGCCGGTTACTGTTGTTGCTCCTGTGCCTGAATAAGCTAAACCGCAATCAACAAACCAACAAGCATCTTGGTCATCATCGAAATCCGTTGCCATGTATTCGATATATCGTTTATCACTGCCGTTGATTGTTCTCTTAACAATGAACCATGCTTGGTCGTGCGTAGCAGTTGGAATTACCGCAACATCTTCGAAATATCCTTCTGTGTCATGTTTGCACCATGCAACTATTTCCTGTGCTTTGTTATAAGTAACGGAAATTAAATCACCGTTATTTAAGACAAACCATCCTATTGGTTCCGGTACTTTCTGAAATGCGAACGATTTTATCCCGTTAGCAGTAATATGTTCGGCAAGCAAGGTTAAGTCGGGCGGGTCGCCGTAATCGTCATTGATATAATTGTAAATCATTTCCCTGACTTTTTTAGCTACCCGTTGAATAAAAATAGCCGCATTATTTATAAACTTAGCCTGTATGTCGGCGCTACCGTAATTCGATATTCTCCGTGCTTTTCGGGAAGTAGGAGTTATTGACGCATCAGCCGCCGATCCGCTTGAGATCATCCACTCATCAGACACAGTACCAACGTTCAAATATCTTGCCGGAAGTAACCAAAGAATAGAATTTACCTGATCTGAATCAATGGTCAATTCCATGCCGTCATCGTCTGCCGTCCCTGTTGTCATGTCGTCTTGCGCTGCTGTTACTGAAAACCATAGCGTTTGAGGTTCGTCAGGGGTAGCGGCGTAAACACTTCGTTGTTCGTAAAGGGCTACTGCACCCGGCCAGTTCCCCGCAGTCCATTGTGCTGGTTGTGCTGTAAATGTTGTTGTTGCCAAAGTCCAAGCCGTATGGCCAGTTCTCGTTAGTGTTTGTGGAGCTACGGCTTGATTGACAAGACGCATAGTGTCAGCGTTTTGAGCGAATTTAATTGTCGCAAGTTGATCTTCTGTATAAGGTGTTGTTATTTCATACGGCAAAAGA